>JANOZA010000546.1:0-9200 GCA_031429155.1 Verrucomicrobiota bacterium
GGGTGTGACTCACTCCACCGGGCGCAGTCGAAAGTGGTGCGGCTGTCCCCGCCGCCGCCGCATTCCAGGCCGTCTCCCCCGCCCGCTGAAACTGCAGCGCCAGCGTGCTCGCATGAGCCTCCGCATCCCAAATCCGCACGCCCACCGCACTGCTCCCGCCGCCACTGGCCGGCACCGGCAACACCCGCGCCAGCGGCGCATGATTCAGCACCGGCACCGTCCCGCTCAACGCCGCCTCCAGCGCCTCCGGCGACCAGTGAATCACCTGACACTGATTCGGCGTCGCCGGATCCACCAGCAATCCCACCAGCCCCTCCCGCCCATCCGCCTCCCGCAACGGCTCCATCTGATGCCACGCCTTCCCCGCAAACTCCGTCGTGAACACCTTCCGCACCAGCGGCGAAGTCGCATCCGGCGCGGTCCACAGAGAAACCGTGCCGTCCGGCTCGCCGACGGCGAGCGTGCCGGGCTTGGTGGCATCCGCCCGGCGGAGAATGGTCAGGCCGTAGGCTCCGGCGGCGTTTGCAGCGGCGAGTGGAATCTGCTTTGTCGCTCTTACGACGGCGACCGCTCCACCAATATCGTATTCCATCACGACGAATGTGTCCCCGGAAGGAGCAACACTGTCATCAACGAAAGCCGCAATCAGTTGAGCGGCGGGAGCCACACCGGGACGCAACAAACCAGAGATGAATGACCGCCCGCGCCAAAAAGACTTTGTCCCGGTGCTGGTTGGTGAAAAGTTGAGCACTTTCGTAACTCGGGGCACCTCAATAATTCCGGGAAACCTGCGTGTATCATCGAAGTTCTGCCAAGTTCCAGTCCCGGCCGCCATATAGGCACGGAAAGGAGCCTGCCCTTGCGGTCCGGTGACGTAGTTGATGGGATAGCCGGAACTCCAGTTCCGATAGGTCACGGGAGCACCACTGGCCCAAGTCCAGTTGTCACCATAGAAATTGAATGTCGAGAACCCAATCCATAAGTCCTCTCGGCTGAAAGTTGATCTCAGTGCGGTGTTGGTGGTAGCATCCGGTATGGCAACGAGAGAACCACCCCGACTGGACGCTTCATTCCCAGCTTCAGGCCAAGTCAGGTTGCTGGAAGTCAGTGCGTAGAACTTTGCGCTGCCCTCAAGAGTCGTGCCGCTGTGATTCGCGTTACTGGTGAACGAGAACGCCGTGTCGAAGTTCACTCTGATCTGCCCATTGGCCATCCACCGGGCCACCGCATCCCCCTCCAGCAATACCGGCCTGCTGGAACCTTCCGGGCCGGGGTCGGCCAGTATTGCCGTGCCCCATTTGTCGTATTGGAATCCAGTCCGGTGCAGCCCAGGCTGCCCAGTGGCACCGGGGCTGCCCGTGTAGATGAGATGTTTATTCGCGGTGATGCCAACTATCACCAGGGGTGTCGTCTGCGTTGTGTCTACTGGATTGGAAAGCACCTTCTGGCCGCCATTCAGAAGCGAATGGATCTGCTGAATGCTGCCTGTCGCCCCGGCTCCCTTCATGCCGATGAAGGCGCTCAAGGGCGGGTTGCTGTTCGCTCCGCCAAGGACAAGCGAAGTCACAGAGTTCACCCCGATGTCTATGGCGGTGCTGTTCCAGTTTGCCCCGGCTTTCTGCATTACCAGCAGGCGGTTGTTGATCGTCGTTACCGCAGCCTCCGCGCCCACAACTATCTCCTCTGTTCCGAACCCATCCAACTGGCCAGTCGCCAAGGACCACATCGTCGGGGAAGCGACGGGTGAAGTCGCCATCGTCGCGGTCACCGGTGCGCCGCCAGAAGGCGCGCTCGCTAGGTTTTTGGGGTCGGTGCCGTTCTGCCATTCCTGAGCATTGGTGAAGCCGTCGCCGTCCGGGTCGCCATTGGCTCCATTGTTGCCAGTGGCTGCGCCCGCTCCGGTGTAGGCCAGCGCGTGCGTGAATTCCCACGCATCCGGCATAGCGTCGCCGTCGGCATCCAGTGCGGACAGCAGGACATCGCGCACCTTCTGACTGTTGCCGTCGTAGCGGTAGGCCTGGGCCGTGCCGTTGTCGCGCTCGGTGACGATGAGGCGGTCGTTCTTGTCGTAGGCGCGTTTGACCCAGCCTTCGCCTTTCAGCCTGCGATAATCGCCCGTGCCATCGTCGCCCGGCTGGCCGGCTCTGGAATTGGCGGCGTTCGCGCGGTAGCCATCCGCCCGTCGGTCATACTCCTCCTTGTTCGTCAGACCGTCGCGGTCGCGGTCGTCGCCACCATCCTTAACCAGGGCGTTGAGACCATTGGTGAGTTCCCAGCCGTCATTCATGCCATCGCCATCGGTGTCGACTGACACCAGAGAGGTTCCGTGCGTCTGCCATTCGACGAGGTCATTGATCTCGTCGCCATCGGTATCGGCCTTTGTCGGATCAGAGCCAAGCTGGAACTCTTTCAGATTGGAGAGCCCGTCCAGATCATTATCCGCTGCCGGGTCTGACACTGCGTATCGCTGCTCCCACAAGTCCGGCATGCCGTCACTGTCTGCATCCGCAAGCCGGAGCGTTATCGCCACTCCCTGCACAAGGCCATTCACCAAGATTGGATTCAAAACTGGTTCGCCGGCGAGTTCGTTGAAGTCCTGCTGTCCGTCGCCGTCGGCATCTTCATACGCAAGCAGGCGGTATGACTGCCCAAGGACGAGAGGAGAGAGCAGGAATTCGCCGTCTCCGGTGCGGGAAGTTGTAACAGTGGCGTTGCCGGTCGTAGCAACCACGCGGACGGTCTTGCCGGGAGTGGCTCCTCCTATGGTTCCCTCCACCACGCCTTCGGAGTAGGAAATCACCAAATCATCCAGCCTCTGCAGGTTGTCGCCGGGGCCTCCGCCGAGGAAGTCGCAGCTAAAGCAGAAGTTTCCACCTCCCATCGGAACATCCCGGGCTGGGAAACTGAAGTTGAAGGAGTTCCCTCCGCCGGACACCGTTCCCTGGATACTGCCGTCCGGCTTATAGACGGCATCAAGAAAGATGGACGCGGGAAATTCAAACGACGGTTTCACAGAACTGAGGCTTACCTCATCAGAAAGCAGATGGATCATGGAGTTGTTGGCGGCGGAATCCGTCCGGACCAACATCAATCCGTAGCCTTTGAACCGGGTACCATCGTTCCTCAAAAGCACTCGGTGTTCAAACCGACCTCGGCGCTGGGAACTGGTGGCATCGAGCAACTTGCACTGGATGCGGATACTCTGGTTGGCAGGAATCGGCCGGTAAATCCCAGCCCCGCCAGCAGTTGCCGGGATTCCCAGCGTACCACTTACGATGCCAAAGTTGCCACCATTGTTTCCGGAAGTATTGAACCAGCCGTTGCCCGCCGCGTCAGAGTCCGGGCGGTTGAAATCATCGGCGAAGAACCTGGAAGGGCGCGCCAACTCTGTGATGTCGCCGGACGTGAGTTCCCGGTCGTAGATTCGGGCCTCATCAATAAGTCCTTTGAAGTACTCGGCGCTGTTGTTGCGGACTCCCAGCTTCGCGTCGGGCGTGGCTCCGGTCCCGATGACGCCTCCAGTAGCGCTGGCTTCCAGAACGCCGTCCACGTAGAGGTTGCCCGTGCCGGTGGAGTCGAAAGTGAACGCGACGTGGTAGAGCCCGCCGATCTGCGGCTGCGTCGTGGAATACACATAGAGAGAACCGGCGTGCCCGGTGAACCGCTGTGTCTGTGGCCCGCCGAATTGCCGGTCCACGTATATGCCGAAGTTCTGCAGACTGGAGCCGTCCGCAAAGATGTCCATCGAAGTGCGGCTGTCGGAACTTTGCGGCGGATTGGCGTCGGCATCCATGCGGACCCATGCAGCCAGGGTGAACGTGTTCAGGCGGGTGTCGGGGCCGATGTCCACCCAATCCGCCGGACCGATAAGTCGAATGCCATTACCAGCCCGCCCGGCAGAGAACTGCGGACTGCCGTGGACCGTCCCGGTGTTTCCGCTGCCGCTGCTGTCGTTTGCATTGCCCTCGAATGGATACCAACTGCGCAGGCCGGTGGTGATGTCGGCTCGGGCAGACAGAGCGCAGGCAAGCCAGGCGACCAGGATGCGTATGAGTGTGCAGAAGATCGGTTTCATATTTCGGTTGAGCGGTGGTGCCAATGGCCGGGATCATGGCTGGAGTGGGCGCGGGCGAAGATTCGGAGCCAACGGACGGTGTTCATGGGCGGCGGACGGCGGCGAGCGTCTGGCGGGCCTGCTGCATGACGGTTTCGTGGTTGAGCAACTGGACGCTGCCGTCGTCTATCTCAGCAGCGCGGCGGCGGATGGTCTCGCGCCAGGCATCGCTGACGGGCGGGTCTTCGTCCAAGCTCTCAATGAGGCGCGTGGCGAGGCTGGAGCGCTGCTCCTGGGGAAGTTCGAGAGCCGAGGTGAGGAAGTGATCGAAGGTGGTGGTGCTCATGGTGTGTGGTGGCTGGAGTTGAAGGCTTTTAGTGCGGGAAGTTGGGCGGGGAAAGCGGGCGGAAAACGGACCGCGAAGTTGCACTTCGCCCCATCTGTTGCGGCCTGGTCGCTGGGGTGAAGTGCAAGTTGGCTCAGAGAATGAAGGGGAATGTTCGCCTGCCATGCTTCGCTCGGCTCGCACTCCGCCGGGATTGGCCCTTGAAGCGCACTGCCGGCAGGGACACATTCATTCATGCATACGGTCTCACTTGAATACGCCCAATCCCACCTTGCCGAGCTTCTGGAGGAGGCCTGCCGCGGGGAGGCGGTGCGCATTGAACGCGGTGCGCAATCGGCGGTGCGGCTGTCGCCGGAGCCAGTCGTGGAGCCGGAAGTGAAGGAGAATGCCGGTGGGTGGCCGTGGATGGGGATGTATGAAGGCAAGGTGGAACTGCCGGAGGGCTGGGACGAGGATCTGCCGCTGGATATGTGGGAGGTCTTGCGGCCGTGAAGGTGTTGCTGGATACGAACGCGCTCGTGTTCTCTCTGATTGATCCCGGCAGGATAAGCAGGGCGGCGGCGCGGGTGATGCATGACGTCAGAGTGCTCTCCGTCTGCAGCCAGGCTGTGTTCTGGGAACTGGCTATCAAGGTGGCGCTGGGAAAGATACCCCTGCCGGACAAGCCAGCCCAACTGTGGCGCACCTTCACCTCGGAGAACCCTGATCGGGTGCTCATGATCACGCCCGACCACCTCGACCGGCTCAGCACCCTTCCCCTGCTGCACGGCGATCCGTTCGACCGCATCATGATCGCGCAGGCGCTGGAGGAAGGCTTGAGTGTGGTCAGCAGCGATGCGCAGTGGGATGCCTATGGGGTGCAGCGCATCTGGTGAGCGGCGGATGGGACTGCCGCCCCACGTTGGGGGCGCATCCTGATGATTCGGTGGCTGTACTGGCTGCATGGGATTGGGGCCGTAGATTCGATGAAGGCTATCGCCGTCCGCTGGTAGTTGTGGTGCCGGTAGTGCCGGGACGGGAACTGGATCCACTGCCGCTACTGCTACCGCCAGAACTGCCCGTTCGGCTGCCGCCACTGCTGCTGCTGCCTCCCCCACTTCCTGATGATATGGTAATCGTCGTGCCGCTGTTTATGCGGTCTGGATTGCTGATCCCATTTCTGGATACCAGTTCAGCGACGGTCGTTCCATTTCTCGCGGCGATTTCTGAAAGCGTATCGCCGGGGCGAATGGTGTAATTCCGACTTCCTCCTCCGGACGAACTCGTGGTCGTTGTTGTTCGCGTGGGCGCAATGGGAGCGGTCGTGTTGTTCGAGTTCACAGTCCGAGCGTAGTTGAACGGCTGTTGCGCGGGCATTGGAATCGGCTGCATCGGGGTGACCGATGTATTGGTATAACTAGTTCCTTTAACTTGCGTCTCTTTATACTGAAGATTCCCGTCTCTGATCCCACGGGTATTGTTGCGCATGTCCATTTTGAACTCCTTGAACGGCTGTCCGTTAAACGCCCCTTCGACTTCATGCCATACTCCTGCAAGATAAGCCCATTGAGGGCTAATATCTAAAGTCATTCGACGGCTCCAATTATAGTGTCGTACTGCATCAGCTTCACCATTGTGTGCTCCTTCTGATCTGAGTGATGTTGCCACCTCTTCGTCTGCTATTCGTTTTGATGTGCGATAGTTCTCTCTGACACCCTTGATGTTTGCCGGCCAATCCCACCAATCGCCGGCTTCGAGACCTGTTGGATCACCATTTCTATTCGGATTCCCATTCGCATACCCATAAGCCTCCGGCTTCCATCCTGGCCCGATATTCTTCACGGGGTCGGTGCTGAGGAAGACGCCGGCGTCGGCTAGGTAGTAGCGGGCGCGCATGAAGTAGAGGCCGGGGAGGAGGGGTTCCTCCATGACGCCCTGAGAGCCGACGAAGCGGTAGGGGTTGGTGTCGGTGGTGCCGGGGGCGGTGATGGCGGCGAAGGGGCGGCCGTAGTCGGAGTAGGCGTATTGGGCGATGGGGGCGCGGGTTTGGTCGGTGAGGCGGACGATGTTGCCGGAGGCGTCGGGGTGGTAGCAGATGATGTTGGCGGGGGTGGCGGGGTCTATTTTGACGGCGAGGTCGAGGCCGTGGATGTAGTAGGCGGTGAGGGTGCCGGTGGTGGTGGTGTCGGCGAGGATGCGCTCCATGCCGCCGGTGAGGCTGAGGACGTATTGGGTGGTGGCGCTCGTTGTCGCGGGAGCGGTGCCGGTGATTTGGGTGCGGGCGATGCGGCGGCCGAGGGCGTCGTAGCGGTTGTTGAGAGTTGAGGGTTGAGTGTTGAGAGAGCCGGCGGGCGGAGTGAAGGCGAGGCTGGTGGTGCGGTTGTCTTCGTCGTAGGTGAGGGCGAGGGAGCCGGTGGCGGGGCTGGTCGCTTTGCTGAGATTGAAGGAGTCTGTACCGTTGGGGTTTTTGAATTCGTAGGTCCAGTTCTTCGCTCCCGATGGATCATCAGCATCAATTCGGGCAGGAGTTCCGGGCGGGCTGCCCGGCGGAGCTTGCAGCCGGCCCGCGGGGGAGTAGGTGCTGGCTTCGTCGTGGGGGGCGGGCGGGGCGTAGGTGACGAGGCCTTTCTCGCGGGCGGAGGTCTGGTTGCCGTTTTTGTCGTAGGCGTAGTTGAGGGCGATGATCTTCGGATCGTTGGGGGCAACTACAGAGGTGTCGGTAAAGGTGAGGGAGGTTTGGCGGCCGGATTCATCGTAGGCGGCGGAGCGGGTGATGCCGTTGGGGTAGGTCATGGCGGTGAGGCGGCCTTCTTTGTCCCAGGTGTAGGTGAGTTCGTGCGCGCCCCAGTTGGCGCCGGCTTTCTGGCGGCGGAGGCGGCTGAGGACATCGAATTCCTGGGTAAGCACGCGCCCGCCGGGATAAGTGAGGGCGATGGTGCGCCCGAGGGCATCGTAGCCGTAGCCGACGGTCTGGCCGAAGGTGTCGGTGGAGGAAACCGGGCGGTCGAGCACGTCGTAGGCGATGGTGGTGCGGGTGACGGTGCTGCCGGATGCAGGCGGATCAATGCGGCGCGCCTGGGTGACGTTGTCGTTGAGATCGTAGTCGAGGCGGTTCTCGCGGCCCGTGGAGAAGTTGACGCATTCCAGGCGTCCGGCGGGATCGTAGAGCAGGGTGCGGGAGATGCCGGTGGGTACCTGCTGAGTCTTGAGGCGACCGAGGAGGTCGTAGGTGTAGGTCCACGCGAGGTTGTCCTGATTGCGCTCGGTGAGGCGGAGGTTTCGCGCGTCGTAGGTCATGAGGTAATGACCGTGCAGGGCGTCTTCGATGTCGGTGATGTTGCCGACGGCGTCGTAGGTGTAGAGCCAGATGCTGCCCTCGGGGTCGGTCCATTTTTTGAGGCGACCGCGCCCGTCGTATTCGTGGCGGGTGGTGAAGCCGTTCGGGCTGGTGACGGTGAGGAGGCGACCGGCTTCGTCGTAAGTGGTGGTGCGGACATTGCCGAGTGGATCAATCTCGACGGCGGCGCGGTTGAGGCGGTCGTAATGCTTGCGCCAGAGGCGGCCCAGCTTGTCGCGGGTGGCGATGGTGTTGCCGTTGGCGTCGTAGGTTGGCTCGGTGAATTCGCCGGCGGGATCGGTCTCGCGGGAAAGGCGGCCGGCGTCGTCGTAGGTGCGGGTGGTGGTGAGCGATTGATTCACCGGCGCGCCGGTCGGCTGCGCGATGGGCACCTGCGGGGAATCCGTGCGGATGGGCAGCGAGCGGGCATTGTAGCCGGTGCTGGCGACATTCCCGGCGCGGTCTTTGCTGGAAGTGCGGAGATTGGCGGCATCGTAAGTGTGCTCGGTCCGCTGGCCTTTGGCGTCGGTGGAGGCGGTGAGGTTGCCGACTTCATCATAAGAGGAAGTGGTGAAGCGCCCCGTGTGGTCGGTGCTGCGGATGGTGTTCCCATTCACATCGAACTGCCGCGTGACGCTCTGCCCCAGCGCATCGGTGCTGCGGGAAACCCAGCCGAGTTCCGTGACCTCAAACTGCGAGGTGGCAGCGTAGGCCGTGCCCGCGGCGGTGGTGCGGGTCTTGGGGAAACCGGTGCCGTCGTAGTAAGTGCTGCGCGACTCGCTGCCATTGCCGTCGCGCGCGGAAGTGACGAGACCGCGGTCGTCGTAGGTGTATTCTGCGAGCGTGCCGAGGTCGTCGGCGTGGCGCGTGAGGTTGCCGTAAGCATCGAAGGTGTAGCGGTTCTCCCAATCCGCGGCCTCGCCGGTGACGCGCGGGCGGATGTCCTTCACGGCGCGATTGAGGAAAGCCGTGAGCGGAGCCGCCGCGCCGCGCTCGGTGAGGCGGCCATTGGTGTCGCCGGTTTTGGGAAACGTCCACTTCCACACGCGGCCCAGGGCGTCGGTCTTCTGGAGGAGATTGCCGCGCTCGTCGTAGAGATCGAACAGCGTGACCCAGCCGAGTGGCTCGGTCTGCTTCTTCAAGACGCCCGCCACCAGCGTCGCGCCGCCGCCGGTCATGGTCTCGCCGAGCGTGTAGAACTCGTAGCGATAGGTATTCCCCAACGGATCGGCTTTGGAGATGACGTGGCCTTTGCGGTCGAAGGTCTCGATCCACTTTTTCCCGTCGCCGTCCGTGCGCGTGATCTGACGCGGGCCGGGCGTGAGGTAGGCATAGCCGGTGGAGCGCCCAGCGCCGTCGGCCTCGGAGGTTTTGCGTCCGTATTTGTCGTAGGCGACGGTGACGTCGCTGGGACCACGGGGATTCTCAATGCTGCTCACTACAAAAGGGCCGCTCAGTCCGCCGGGCTGACTGTAGTTTATGCT
>JANOZA010000547.1:0-2058 GCA_031429155.1 Verrucomicrobiota bacterium
GCCAAGGCCACCCTCGGCGGGGAACTCATGGTGCCGACGCTGGACGGCAAAGCCTCACTGAAAATCCCCGCCGGCACCCAGAGCGCGACTTCCTTCCGCCTCCGCCACAAAGGCATGCCGCGCCTCAACAGCAGCAGCAAAGGCGACCTGCTCGTCCGCGTGCAGGTGGAAGTCCCTACCAATCTCAACGCGGAGCAGAAGGAAAAGCTCAAGGCCTTCAGCGACTCCACCGGCGAGCAGAACGAGCCGCTGGCAGAGTCGTTCTTCCAGAAGGCGAAGCGTTTCTTCTCCTGAGACCGGCCCTCTGATTACTGAATACTGATCCCCTCCGCACATGGACATCTTCACCCAACTCTCCGACTGGTCATGGACCGCACACAGCGGCGCATGGATTTCACTGCTAACTCTCGTCGCTCTCGAAGTGGTGCTCGGCGTGGATAACATCGTGTTCATTTCCATCCTCACCGGCAAGCTGCCCGAGGAGCAACGGGCCGCGGCGCGGAAGAAGGGACTCATCCTCGCCGTTATCCCCCGCCTCATTTTTCTGCTGCTGCTGGGACTGATCCTCTCCATGCAGGCGCCGCTATTCAGCATTCCGTGGCCGTTCGAGCAGGGAGTGGATACTCACGCGGACGCGGCACACCCGGTCCGCGAAGGATACCTCGCACTCACCGGACAGGATCTCGTGCTGCTCGTCGGCGGACTGTTTCTGCTGGTCCAGGCGGTGAGGGAAATTCACCACAAACTGGAAGGCGAAGGCGATGGCACGAAAGGCGACCACGCGCTGCGCTCCGCCGCCGGCATGGGTGTGGTGATGATGCAGATCATGCTCATGAATATTCTCTTCAGCCTGGACAGCATCATCACCGCCGTGGGGATGACGAAAGGCATCCAGGGCGCGACGCCGATCATGGTCATCGCGGTTCTGTTAAGCACGATCATCATGGTGGTGGCCATCAATCCCGTCAGTAACTTCGTGGAGCGCCATCCATCGGTGAAGATGCTGGCCCTCGCCTTCCTCATTCTCATTGGCACGAATCTCATCGCCGAGTCCGCGCATGTCCATGTGCCGAAAGGTTATGTCTATTTCGCCATGGCCTTCTCGGTCTTCGTTGAAATGCTGAACATCAAGACCAGCGGTCGCCGCTCTGAGCCGGTGAAACTGCACCCGCCGGCGTGATCAGTGCGTGCCATGCACGCGGATCCACTCAATGCGATTGAAGCCAGCGGGACCGGGATCGCCGTGGTCGTGCGGGCCGGCGTTGTTGGGCATCTTGCCGACTCGCATGACTGAGGGCTGGCCGGGGAAGGTGGCGCGGGGGAAGATGGCGAGTTCTTCGGGGAGGTCGCCCATCGCGGGGCCGGCGGCGATGATTTTGACGTGATCTTTGTCCCAGCGGATGATGAACTCCACCGGCGCGCGGGCGGTGATGGAGGCATCGAGGTTTTCGCTGCCGTTGGCGGAGATGGTGAGGCGGCCGTCTTTGCGAATGTTGGCGCGAAGGATTTTGCCGTCGGGCCAGAGGAGGGCGAGGCCGGGGCCCCATTGCTGGGCTTCGTCTTTGCCGTCCTGCCAGAGGCGGGCGCTGATGGCTCCGGCTTCGGCGGGGATGTTGCGCTCAAGATAGGCGTGAACATTGGCGGGGACCTGGAGGACGTAGCCGGCGTCGAGTTTGCCGGCGTCTTTGGCGTGTGGGGAAAGGACGGGCTGCCATGATTTGTCGAGGCCGCGGGTGAAGTCTTCGTCCATGATGACGGCACCGGGGGCGGCTTGCGGCGCGGCGGCTTCGAGCGCGTGGTCTTTCTCGTCGAGAATGAAGACGGCACCGGCGTAGGGCTTGAGAGGGATGGTCGTAGCAGGGCCAGCCTGGCCCTGAGGAAGAGGGGGCAGGCTGCCCCCTCTACTCGTTGTGGCGCGTTGTTTTAGTGCAGGAATGGACGGGAAGTAGAGCGTCGCCCTCGCCGGATCGCGGCACAACGAGTAGAGGGGGCAGCCTGCCCCCTCTTCCTCAGGGCCAGGCTGGCCCTGCTACGACCATCCCTCTCAAGCCCTACGCC
>JANOZA010000548.1:0-2044 GCA_031429155.1 Verrucomicrobiota bacterium
ACCCCACCCCATAACCAAAAAACCGCTCAATGATCCGATTCGCCATCAATTCGCCCACGCCGGACAGCTTGAGCAGGTCATCCCGTGCCGCCTTGTTGGGATCCAGCACGAAGTCTTTCGCAGTCTCCGCCTTTCCTGCCGCCAGGCCGAAGTCCGCTTCCTCCTGCCGTTGTTGCCGTCGCTCCTCCGGCAGCTTCTTCCAGTTTGTTTTGGCCCAAATCCCCACGCTGCGCTTCGCAGCTTGGAGTTCAAAATCCCGCATCGCCTCCCGGTATTCCGCACCCGTCCGCCCACTCCGCCGGGACCACGCGGCACCCCTCCAGTTTCGTCAACGGCTCTGCCGTTTTGCCGGTGGGGACCAGCAGCAGAAACGCCAGCAGGAAAATCAGTGCTGCGCGGATCATGGCTTGAACTTGCCACTGCCGTCCCTCCGGGCAAGGCGCCGGACTGGCCGTCATCTGTGCCAATCACCTTGTTCAGCACGCTCAGCGAGGGGCCGCGCCCAACTTTTCCAGCACCGCCCGGCGAAACCAGGCCGGCAGCGAATCGGTTTTGGTTTCGATCTCCGTGCCGTCCGTGATTTCCGCGATGAGCAGCTTTTCCTGGTGATGCCGGGAGTTGTCGAAAATAAACGCCCGGCTGGAGTGCCGGACGGCCGGCAGCAACAGGTCGAGCGACCGCTCGTATCGGCTGACGATCTTGTCTTCAGGCACGTCATGCCCGCCGAGCCTGACACGGGCCTGGACCCGGGAGATGTTGATCGCCGGGTCGTCCGTGGCGATGTAATAAAGATAGCTGCGGTAGCCGAGACGCTGCGCTGTCTCCAGCAGCGAGACCTTGTCCGGAGAGGACATCACCGTCTCGAACGAGAACGAAATCCGCTGCTCCAGAAGTTTGCGGCGCAGAAAATCCGCGGTCACCGAAGCGAAGTAGGCGTTCACGACGACCTCGTGGAAACTGAGCTTTCCATCCGAAAACCGCAGCCCCCCGGCCTCACTGAGGAGGCCGGCCTTGCTCAGCAGCGCTGATGCCTGGAAGAAGGCCCTGACTTCGCTTTCTGTCGTGGGGACTCCGTAGGCCGTCACATCCAGGAAGTCCCGGCACCGGACCTCATGCTCGATCTCATCGGGATTCACATAGATTCCCAGCAGGGCCGGAGGCAGGAGGGATTTGATGGTGCTCTTTCCCGACCCGTTCGGCCCGGCGAACATGCGCAGCCGGGGCACGGATGCGCTCATGGAATCCTCCAGCGGGTGCCGGCCGGAACTTCCAGAGGCGGCTCCGTAGCCTTGATGAATCGCTGCGTTCCGTCCGGTGCGACCTCATAAAGGCCGCCCTGTCCGCTCACCAGCACTCGCTGGCCCGAAGCCAGGGCCTGACAATAAGCCGCCCGCACCGCCGCCGCCGCCAGAGCAGGGATTTGCGCTTCGAGGTAGTCAGTGGCTTTGTCGTGGTCGGACATGGGATGCTTTCGGACCCGAAAGTAGGTGAGTCAACGCGCGGGCGCAACTCCACACTCAGGCTGAGATCAAATCCGCACCCATCCGCCCACTCCGCCGGGACCACGCGGCACTCCTCCAGTTTCGTCAACGGCTCTGCCGCCTTGCCGGTGGGGACCAGCAGCAGAAACGCCAGCAGGGAATTCAGTGCCGCATGGATAATGGTCGAAGTCATACCTCTGCCGCGCCCTTCGATCAAGGAACCTGCTCACCCGCGTCCGCAGGCATAATGGAAAAACTATCCCGCAGCCAATGCCTCGATCATGGCCAGATTCAGCGTCCCCCCGCCGCGCAGGAAGAAACGGGTGATGCCTTCCCGCAGCGTACGATAGAGCGCAGGAAAGCCGCCGCCTCCCGGAACACCCTGAAGGCGCTCCGTCGTGATTTCACCCGCCGCTTTTGGGCGCCGTCTGATCGTCGTCCGGCTCCTCGTTGAGGCGGAACTCGCTTTGCTCCAAATGCCCTGGCCGCACCATGCGGCGGCGAAATGGTTTGATGTGAGGCACTCCGGAAAACCGCCCTTCCAGATACGCCTTCCGCACATC
>JANOZA010000549.1:0-5546 GCA_031429155.1 Verrucomicrobiota bacterium
GGAAGTCGGATTTTTTGGGGCGTGCATTTTTTCTGAAAGATTCGCCGAAAACGCCCGTATCATTGGGATGAGAAATTCAACATCCCGGAGTGAAAAGGTGGCTCGCGTGCATCAGGAATCATCTCCCGCGAAACCCCCGACCGTTGCTCCAGCGCATACATACTGAAGCCCAACCGCTCCCGAACCTCCTGCACCCGCCGACGAAACCCCTCACAAAACCGTTGCGCGCACTGAAATGATTCCTGATGCACGCGAGCCACCTTTTGAATCCGGGATGTTGAATTTCTCATCCCAATGATACGGGCGTTTTCGGCGAATCTTTCAGAAAAAATGCACGCCCCAAAAAATCCGACTTCCGCCTTCCCAACCACCGCCCCCGCCCGCCACAATCGCCCCCATGCCTCCAAAAGCGAAGCCCACAAAAGACAACAGCACCGCCAACCTCGGTTTTGAGGCCAAGCTTTGGCTCACCGCCGACAGGCTCCGCAACAACCTGGACGCGGCGGAGCCGAGCGGAGCGACAAAGACTGCCGCAGGCAGCCCGAAGGGTGAGCGCGGCGGCGTTCATCAATTCTACACCCCGTCCTGCGTCGTGCGCTGCCTCGTCGAGCCGGTGCCAGTCCGGAAGGACCTCGCCCCCTACACTGCCCTGCGCGGCAGCGCATTCCCTCAAAGCGAAGCCTCACCGCAGGTCGTGAGCGCAGCGAAGGACAACGGCCGCATCTACGACCCCGCCTGCGGCTCCGGTCCCGACACGTCGGGATTCGTGCAGTCGGAGAAATTCGTCGAATCCCACGGCGGCAAGCTGGGCGACATCAGCATCTACGGCCAGGACAAATGGGCGCGGCGGCAGCGCCCATTTGGTCTCGCACCGCGAGCCCGCAGGGTGAGGCTGCGGCGGCAGCAGCCGAAACAAAGCAACGCCACCACCCGTCGCCTCGCCATCATGAACCTCGCCATCCGCGGCATCGAGGCGAACAAGGTCGCCTGCAAAAATTTGCCAACCCGACAATAATTCCATCGGTGTGCTGATTCCCTCTTCGTGAAGACCATTATCACGATATGAAGACAAACATCAGCCTGACCGCACTCGCTGCCGCTCTAGTATGCGCCAGCACGCTTGGCGCGAGCGCGCAAACCATCCAGAGCCGGATGCCCGCGATGGAGGCGCCACATGAGGGGACGTGGCTGCAATGGCCACATCACTTCACGTATGGCACCACCTATCGGAACCGGCTGGATGCGACTTGGGTGGCAATGACGGCGGCGCTCGTCGGCGGGGAAAAGGTCCACATCATCGCCTACAACGCGACCGAGCAGACCCGCATCACGAACCTGCTCACGGCGGGCGGGGTGCCGCTCGCCAATGTGAATTTCCTCATCCGCCAGACGGACGATTGCTGGGTGCGCGACAACGGCCCCGTCTTCGTTTTCGACAACGCGGGGGATTTGAAAATCACCGACTGGGGCTTCGATGGCTGGGGCGATGACACGCCGTTTGCGAAGGACAATCCGGTGCCGATGACTGTGGCGACTTCCCTCGCGCTGCCGCGCGTGGATTTGAGCTCCACCGTGCTCGAAGGCGGCAGCGTCGAGCTGGACGGCCACGGCGTGCTCATGGCCACGCGCAGTTCCATCCTCGAGCCGAAACGCAATCCCGGCCTCACGCAGGCGCAGCTCGAAGCCACGCTCACCGCGAATCTCGGCGTGACGAAATTCATCTGGCTCGACGGTGCGCCCGGCGGCACGGAGGACATCACCGACATGCACATTGACGGCTTCGCAATGTTCGCGCCGGGGCGGAAAATCGTCACCATGAGCGCCGCGAACCTCGCCTACTGGGGCCTCTCTGCCGCCGACATCGCCACGCTCTACGCCGCCACCGATGCGAGCAACGCGCCCTACACATTCATCACGCTGCCGCTCACCGCGAACAACGTCGTCACCACCTACGGCACGGGCGTTGGGTTCAAAGGCAGCTATGTGAATTACTACGTCGGCAACACCGCCGTGCTCGTGCCCACCTACAACGACCCGAACGACGCCACCGCGCTCGCCATCATCCAGACGCTCTACCCCGGACGCACCGTCACCGGCATTGATTGCCGCAACCTCTACCTCAACGGCGGCATGGTCCACTGCGTCACTCAGCAGCAGCCCGCCGTGTCGCTCGCACTCAGCCTCGCGCCCGTCACCGCCACCAGCGCGACGCTTACTTTCAAAGGCAACACTGCCACCACTTATCGCCTGCAAAGTTCGACCACACTCGCCACTGGAAGCTGGGCGGATGTGGAGAGCTTCACGCTGCTCGGCGCGAGCAGGCAGTCCACCGTCTCCACGGCGGGAGTGGCGCGCCGCTTCTACCGTGTGGTCACGCCGTGATGTTGCCGATATTTTTACCGACCAGTGAACGATGAACCCGACGAGCCACTCCTCCACGCCGCCCAGCGCGGCGACCGCGACGCCATGAGTGCGCTGCTCTCGCCGTGGAATGACCGCGTGTTCGGCTTTTTGCTGCGGGCGCTGGGGCATCATGCTGATGCGGAGGATGCGGCGCAGGAGGTGTTCATCCGCGTGGTGAAGGGCCTTCCGCGTTACGAACATCACGGGCAGTTCCGCGCGTGGATTTTTCAAATCGCACGCAATCAAGCGGCGCTCACGGCGGGACGGCGGCAGCTCCGGGGTGAGCGCGAGACGGCCATCGAACCTGCGCTGTTGGAGAGCATGGCAGCGGAGGTGGAGGAGACGCCGGACTACGCGCCGATGCGGGCGGCGCTGGCGCAATTGCCGGAAACGGAGCGCGAGGTCGTGCGGCTGCGGCTGGATGAAGATTTGAAGTTCCGAGAAATCGCCGAGCGCACCGGCGCTCCACTCAATACGGTGCTGGGCCGGATGCGGAATGCCGCGCGCCGTCTCCGCGAAATCCTTTCACAGCCATGAACGACACCGAACGCGAATACATCGAAAACCAAATCCTGCTGCGCTCCACCGGCGAGTTGCCGCACGAGGAAAATTCCGCGCTGGACGCCGTGCTGGCGCGCGATGCCGAGGCGGCGGACTTCGCGCACTTCGTCGCCGAGCGACTGCCCGCGAGTGCCCCGCGAGACTTTGCAGCCACGGCGATTCGTGACGCCGTGCCGGAGCGGAAGGTCATCGCGTTTCCGCTGCGCTGGAAGCTCGCCGCGGCAGCAGCCGTCGCCATCGGCGCATTCGTGGCGACGCGCTCTTTCACGCCAGACACGACCACGCCGCCCATCGCCGACACACGCCCACCAGTGCGCGTGATGGCGGACATCTCCACGCGCATGGACGCGCTCGAATCCGAACTCACCACCGCCCGCCAGCGCCTCGCGCACGGGCGCTATCACCGCAACCACGACACACTATGAAACTCCTCACCACACTCGCCGCCCTCGCGCTGCTGCTTGCTCCGGCGCTGGCACAGGACGCCGACATGGCAGCCATCGCCTTTTTACAAAAGCACGCCCCCAAAATCCACGCCGACATCGCCGCGCTCAAAACCACAGCGCCTGCGGACTATCGCAGCGCGCTCGACGATGCCGCCAAAGCCGCCGCCGACTACGCGAAGCTCGCCGACGATCCGAAAGCCGCCTCGGCGTTTTTGAAAATGTATGCGCTGGATTTCGAGGCAGTCGGCATCGCGGACGCCATCGTCGCCAGCAATGACGCGGCGCAAACCGAGCGCCTCACCAAGCAACTGCGCGGGTTGATCGACGCGAGCTTTGAGCAATGGGCCATCGTCGAGCAGGCGCGCATCGCCCGGCTGGAAAAGGAACTCGCCGTGCTCAAAACCGAGCACGCCGCTGCCGTCGCCAGCCGCGCCAAAGTCGTGGACACCGACGCCGCCAAACTCATCGAAGAGAGCCGCGCCTTTCAGAAATCAAAACTCAACAAATGACCGCCATGCACACCCGCCGCCAATTCCTCGCCACCAGCACCGCCGCCGCGCTGGGCCTAGCCACTTCTCGCGCTGACGACGACGGCAGCGAGGACGAAACCGCAGCGTATCGCCCCGACTACAAGGCGACCGGCGCGAAGCTCATCGCCGACAGCACGCCGTTGGCCGATGGCTTCTTCATGCCCGGCGAGGAGCTGAAGCACGAGGCGACGGTGATGGTTTTCCCGCAAGAGCAAAACTGGGAGGACGAAGGCGTGGAGCGCGTGCGGAAGGAATGGGTGGGCACGGCGCACGCCATTCTCGCGCACGAACCGGTGCGGATGGTGGTGCATCCGCGCGATGCGAAGGCCGCGCGCAAGGCGCTGAGCAAGGACATCGAGCTCATCGAAATGCCCGTCAACGACGGCTGGGCGCGCGATACTGCGCCGCTCTTTCTGCGGAATGAAAAAGGTGAGCGCCGCGCCACGGGATTTGTCTTCAACGGCTGGGGCGCGAAGTTCCCGCCGTTCTCCGCCGATGCGCTGCTCAAGGCGCGTCTGTGCGCGAAGTGGGGCGTGCCGTTTTACCCGCTCGATGTCGTCTCCGAGGGCGGCGCCGTGCTCGTAGATGGGGACGGCACGCTCATCGTCACCGAGGAATGTCTGCTGCACAGAAACCGCAATCCGAAGCTCGATAAAGCGACCATCGAAATGCGGATGCTCGCCGCGCTTGGCGCGAAGAAAGTCATCTGGCTGGGCCGCGGCCTCACGCCGGACCCGGTGACGGATGGGCATGTGGACGGCATGGCGGCGTTTGCGAAACCGGGCGTCGTGCTGCTGCACAGCATCGCCGACAAAGCCGACCCGAATTTCAAAATCCTCGCCGACGCCAAACGCCGCCTCAGCGAAGCGACGGATGCGAAAGGCCGGAAGTTCGAGGTGATAGACCTGCCACTGGCCGACGAAGTGGGCCAGATGAATTTCTACCTCTGCAACGGTGCCGTCATCGTCCCCGTCTCCGGCGACAAAAAGCAGGACGACAAACCGCTCGGCATCCTGCGCGAAGTTTTCGCCGGGCGGAAAATCGTGCCCGTCCCCGGCAACATCCTCGCCCGCGGCGGCGGCGGCGTGCACTGCATCACCCAACAAATCCCCGCATAACGAAACCACCATCATGGAAGATAAAATCCAAGCCTATCGGCAGCCACTCGTCACCGCGACCGGCATCATTCTCGGCTTTCTGCTGAACTTCGCCACGAGCTGGGTCAAGTCCGACACGCCAATTTCCGACGGTCTGTCCTACGTGGTTTTCGCGTGTGCGCTGCTTGGAATCGTCAGTCTGATTCTCGTGCTGGCTCGCGTGTTGAAAATGAATTACCCCCGCGAGTGCACCGAGCAATACTACGGGACAACACTCCGCATTTTCATTTTCGGCGTGAGCACCGCGTTCGTGGGCGTGCTCATTGATATGTTCAGCAATTTTCTGCATCCGTGAGGCGAATGGAAAGCACTGACGATGCGATGCCGACCTGGGTTGAGCGAGTGTGATGCTGCAATGGGAGTCCCTTATTGGACGGGGGCAAGAGTTTCTCCATGCTCTTCTTTGCCGCGCGCGTGGTGTGGCATCCGGCGATGCAGAACCCGACGCT
>JANOZA010000550.1:0-6460 GCA_031429155.1 Verrucomicrobiota bacterium
GGCGGGCGTCCCGCCTGCCGGAATCCCGCAGGCAGGATGCCTGCGAGCCGGCACAGGCGGGACGCCTGTGTTCCTGCGTCTCCACCGCCTGCTTTTACCCTGCCTGCTCCACCTCTGCCTGCTCTTTGCCGGCTGCTCCAAAGACATCTCCGAACGCTTCCCGCCCTACGACAACTCTGCCGAGGTCCAGGCTTACTACGATTCCCGCCCTGACTTCTTCAAGAAAGCCGACCCCGTCACCATCCCCGCCGACCTCAAATGGGAGAACGGCATGGACGAGCCGGAGATCGGCAGCCCGAACGAGAAGAAAGGCGGCACGCTGCGCTGGTTCTCTGTGGAGTTCCCGTCGTGCATCCGCCACGTCGGCCCGAATGGGAACAACTCCTTCCGCTCCTACCATTACGACAACATCAAACTCTTCAGCGTGATGCTGCACCCCGACACGGCGAAGTGGATTCCCGGCGTGTGCAAAGAGTGGGCCATCGCGCCGGATCACCGTACCGTTTTTTTCCGCATAGACCCCGAGGCGCGTTTCAACACCGGCAATCCCGTCCGCGCCGCCGACTTCCAGTTCTGCTTCTACATGGGCCTCTCGCCGTACGCACAGGATCCCTTCCGCAAGAATCAGTTCAGCGAGAAGTTCTTCACGCAGTTCACCACCTACGATGATCTGACATTCTCCGTCACGTTGCTGGAGCCAAAGGCCGACCCCATCTTCGAGGCGCGCGGCGTGGAGCCATTCGACAGCGTGACCTACCGCGACTTCGGCCCGGATTTTCCCAGCCGCTACCAGTGGATCATGGACCCGACCACGGGTGCGTATGAGATCAGGAAAGAGGACATCCGCAAAGGAAGCTCCATCAAGCAGCGCCGTCTCAAGAACTGGTGGGCCAGGGACCGCAAATTCTACCGCCATCGCTACAATCCGGACGTCATCGAGTATCAGACCATCGCCAATCCCGAGAAAGCTTTTGAAGCCTGCAAGGCCGGCAAGCTCGACTTCTACCACACCTACATTGATGGCCTGCCCAATCTTTGGCACGAACGCATGGAGGACGAGCCATACCACAACGGCTATCTTGAGAAGGCAGAGTATTATCAGGACTGGCCACTGAGCCGAGGACTCAATCTGAACTGCGCGATGCCGCCGCTGGACAATCTCGACTTCCGCGTCGGCGTGCAGCACGCCATGAACATCAGCAAAGTCATCGAAGTGGAGCTCAAAGGCGACGCTGTGCGACTCAACACCTACGCCGAGGGATACGGGCGGTATTCCAATAACACCATCCGTGCCCGCGAGTTCTCGCCGGAGAAGGCCGCCGCCGCCTTTGCCAAAGCCGGCTACACCGAGCGGGGAGGCGACGGCATTTTCCACAAGCCAGGAAAGCCTGGCGAGCGCGCTGCCATTGCCCTCACTATCCGCGAACGCCCCAACGAACGTCGCTACGCGCTGCGCCTCAAAGAGGAGGCCAAAAGAGCCGGGCTGGATTTGAGCGTGGATGCCATCGCCGGCAGTTCCATGTTCGAGAAGATCAAAGCCAAGAAGCACCAGATGAGTCTCTCCGCCTGGGTGCTGGAGCCGCCCTATCCGTCCCCGTGGCAGGGCTGGCACTCTGCCAATGCCTTTGAGATGAACCCTGACGGCAGCCGCAAGGTCAAGGTGAACACCAACAACATAACCTCCACTGCCGATGACCAGCTCGACAAGCTGCTCGACGCCTACGATAAGGCCCGCACGCTCGACGAACTGGAACAACTCAACCACCAGATCGAGCAGCGCATCTTTGACCTCGCTGCCTACATTCCTGCGTGGGACATGCCGTTCCACCGCTGCGTCTATTGGCGCTGGGTCCGCTGGCCGGAGAACTACAACGTGCGCCTTTCGCTCGATCCCATGCAGGCCCAGGTGCTGTGGATAGACGAGGACGTGCAGCGCGAAACAATGGAAGCCATGCGCACCGGCCGCACCTTCCCCGAGGCCAGCCACGTCTATGAGCAATACCGCCGCAAAGACTGACGCCATGCTCCTTTCCGTCCAGCATCTCCAAACGGCCTTCCAGACCGACGAAGGTCTTCTCACCGCCGTGGACGGTGTGTCGTTCGATGTCCCCGCCGGCAAGACCATTGGCCTCGTCGGCGAGAGCGGCTGCGGCAAAAGTGTCACCGCGTTTTCCATCAACCGCCTGCTCCCGCAGCCCTCGGGCCGCATCACCGGCGGGCGCATCGTCTTCGATGGCCGCGACCTCGCCGCCCTGCCGCTCGACGACATGCGCAAAGTCCGCGGGCGCGAAATCGGCATGATCTTCCAGGAGCCGATGGCCGCGCTCAATCCCTGCCACCGCATCGGCAAGCAGGTCAGCGAAGTCTTCCGCATCCACACCGACTGCTCGAAACAAGCCGGCTGGGAGCAGAGCATCGAGATGTTAAAAAAGGTCGGCATCCCCGCGCCGGAAATCCGCGCCGGAGAATACGCCCACCAGCTCAGCGGCGGAATGCGGCAGCGCGTCATGATCGCCATGGCCCTCGCGCTGAAGCCGAAGCTTCTCATCGCCGACGAGCCAACCACTGCGCTCGATGTCACCGTGCAGGCGCAAATTCTTGATCTCATGCGCGACCTGCAAAGAGAGGCGGGCATGAGCGTGCTGCTCATCACGCACGACCTCGGCGTCATCGCGGAGATGTGCGATGAAGTCGTCGTCATGTATGCCGGACGTATCGTGGAGCGCGCCAGTGCGCGGGAGCTTTTCGCCTATCCCCGCCACGCCTACACCCGTGGACTGCTGGCGAGCATCCCCCGGCTCGACAGTAAGCCGGGCACCCACCTTCCCGTGATCGAAGGCATGGTTCCCTCTCTCGAGAAGATGCCCGTCGGTTGTCGGTTTTGTTCTCGCAATACGAGTGCGCCAGGCGAGCCGCTGATCCATGAGCGCCCGCCATACGTGGAAATTTCCCCGGGCCACTGGATCGAGAATTGCCCGCGCTGCGCCTCCTGAAATCAATCGCCGTCGAGAATCATGCGGGCCATGCGGGCAGCTCCGTCGGCACGACGCTGACGCCGCATGGAGGCAGTTAGTTCTGACAATCCGTCACCTGTGAAAAGTTCACGAAGGAGTGCGCCCGTCTGAGCGGGATCCTCAGACCGGCAACCGCAGCCGGTGAGTTCGAGGAGGCGGGCGTTGCCTTCCTCCTGGCCGGGAATGACGTAGTTGATGACAACTGGAATGCCGGCCGCGATGCACTCGTGTGTTGTGGCTCCGCCCGCTTTTGTCAGGGCAATGCAGCTTCGTGCCAGCAGTTGGGGGACATTGGTGCACCAGCCGTGAATTTCCACGCTGCGCTGGCTGGGGGAGAGACGAAGCTGCTTTTCGATGACTGCGCGGAGACGACTCTCGTGGCGTCCGGTGACAATGGTGAGCGGGATGTCCGGTGGTAGATCGCGGAGGAGTCCTGCCAGAGTGGATTTGACATGACGCCTGGAGGTAGTTGGGAGATAGAGGACCCCCTTTCTATCGTGTTCCGGCACGTTCATTCCCGCGAACTCCGGGGAAGTGGCAAATCCTGTGACACTGCATTTTTCTGCCGGCACTCCCTGGCCGACGACAACATCCCGGCTGAAGCAGTCCGTCACAAACCACCGGTGTGCTGGGGCCTGAGTCCAGATGGGATGAATGGTGATGGAGTCGGTGACGGCGACATACACCCGCTGCGGTCGCGGCACGGCGGGATTCAGTCCGGGAATGAACGCGGCGTAGAGGGGATACGTCATTACTACCTTGGCGGGCCGCGTCTCGGCGAATTTTTCCTCCATCCAACGCATGAGTCCAACAAACCGGTCCCAGACGTGGTTGCCGAAGTTTCCGTGCTGTGTGGACTCGTAAAGCCAGGCCCACAAACCGGGCATTCGGTTCGTCATGAACTGATAACCCCACTTCATGAATGCTGAGAGATTCGGTGCCGCGCCGCTGAAAGGATCAAGGATAACGGGCTGAACAAGACCGCCCGACTCCGCGACGAGGGCTGCGGCCACATTGCGGGCGGCTGTGTTGTGGCCCTCACCAAAACCGGCGCTTAAAACAAGAATAGTCTCGCGATCAGGTGCGGGCACGGAGGAATTTATTTAAGATTGTTGAAATATCAGGATATTCGAGTATTATCCAGTAATTCTGATGAAGCTGACTATTCCCAATACCCTCCGGTTGGGCCGGGTGATTGACGTTCTGCGCCAAGTGCGTTGGCGTGATCCGCTGGTGCAAGTGTGGGGATTGGCTGGTGGCCTTTTGGTGGTGGGCATCGCCACACACTATGTGCGAAGCGGCGGCGGGAGCGAGAAGAAAAATCGTGAGACCGCGACGATGATTCTCCGTGAGGAATCGAGTTGGGGATCCGATTGGCGGCCAGGTGTTCCATTTTCGGTAATTGATCCGCTTGAGGACTCGGTTTCGCCTAAAGGGTCTGAGCCTGATCTTCGCGGGATTGCTTCCGTTGCCGCCGCGCAGAAAGGCTGGCAACATCTCCAGCCACCGATCCGCAAGGAAATCGCGACCCGGACTGGTGCAGTCAGGGCCATTTCGGTGGGGTGGAGCGGCACCCCGGGAGGTGATCTCGCTGCTTTGGAATGGTATCACGCGAGCGTGCTCGGAAATACGGGCGGTATGCCCGGCGACTTCATTATCGGAAATGGCCGGCGGAGTGTGGATGGGCGTATTGAGCCGACCCACAGGTGGTTGAGTGGCACAAGTCAGGATAGCGCTGAGATACTTATTTGCCTCACGGGAGAGCAGCAATCAACGACCCCGGCGCAGAGTGAGGCGCTAGGGGAGTTAATCACGGCCCTGGAAGCAGGGAACGGGCGCACGACACTGAGCGGGCACAGACCTGCGGAACGGGGGCAACTTGCAGCTTCAGACTAAGTCCTGGAGGGCAGTTTCAATTGCGCCTCAGTCGTTCGCCTGCCCTCACGAGAAGGTGAGCAAGGACTGGATCATGCGCAACGATTTCGAAGGCCAGTTTGCGCAGTTCATCCTCCGGTGGTTCCGGCTTTTCAGTGCGCGGGGGCAGGGAAGTCGAGGCGAGGCGGGGCAGGCGGGGTGGGATTTCTAGGCAGGTGGCAGTTGAGTTCATGTTTGTTGCTTGGGTTTGTGTTGAGGTAAAAGTTTCGACAGATGCACTTCGGGTCTGTTTTCCCGGCCATCATCGGCCCGTTCCGGCGACCACGAGGCCCGGGGTTCCTGGTTGGGTGCTGATTTCGCGCAGTTTTGCCTTCAGTAACTCTGCCGCCGTGTCGGCTGAGTTTTTCCCGTAGAAGCCGCTTTGGCTCAGTTGGTCGAGGAAATCACGGATCGCTGGCGTCACCGAGAGGGTGATTTGAACGGTTTCGACGCTATTCTTTTGGCGAGCCACGGCAATTTAATTATGGCACAGTTATGGCATAATTATGCGATTCGTCAATATTCGATTTTGAGAACCCGCTCAATTCTGATTCAGTGAGAGCAAAACCAGGGGCTGAGAAGAGCCATCGGCATTTCCACGCCATCGGTCCGAACAGTGACTCAGGACTGGAAAAACAATCTGGATTCCCACTCTCATCGCGCACAGACTCCCGGTTATGGTTTTCCGTTCTGCCCTGCTGAGTTGCTTCCTCTATCCAGTCCTTTTCGCCGCTGCTCCGCCGCGGGAGATGCCGCGGGACCTTGACCACGACGGGAAAATGGAACGCATCGTCAACGGGTTTGGGATCACGGAGATACTGAGGCCTGACGGGCAACGCGCTGCCTATCAATTGCCGGATGGCCTGTCGTTTCTTGATGCTTCAGGCAAGGATGCCGGGTTGCGGCTTCTGGATCTAAACAGCGACGGCTTTGATGACGTGCTGTTTTCGGCAGAGGACCGCATTGAGATTTGGTTGTGGAATAAGTCGGTGCAGCCTCACCTGGGCTGGAATGCCGGCTGGACGCGCGGGGTGCGTCGTGGCAAACGCACCGGTGCGTCCAGCGAGTTGCCGCCCGTCACCGGCGCAGAAGTGAAAGTGGCTGGCGACAATCTGCTCATCACGCGGGAGGCAACTACGAGCCGCATTCCCTTGAAGCCGCTCATCGCATTCGACATGCCGCCTGCAAAGTCTCCGCAGGAATCACTGGCGTGCTTCAAACTGCGGGAGGGATTCCATGTGGAACTCGCTGCTGCGGAGCCAGAAGTGATTGATCCGGTGGCGTTTGATTGGGATGCGCGGGGCCGGCTGTGGGTGGTGGAAATGCGCGACTATCCTCTCGGCATTGATGGCAAGGGTCAGCCGGGTGGAGTGGTGAAATTTCTGACGGATGCCGACGGTGACGGCAGATGGGAAAAGGCGACCGTCTTCGCCGATGGACTGCGTTTTCCGACGGGTGTCTTCCCGTGGAGGGATGGCGTGATCGTGGCCGCAGCGCCCGACATTTTCTTCATGCGCGACACGGATGGCGAT
>JANOZA010000551.1:0-2600 GCA_031429155.1 Verrucomicrobiota bacterium
GAGTCGAGCCACAACGGCTCAAGCTCCAAACCGTTGGCACTGGCCGCCTCCCAAAGGATCCATCGCGGCCCCGGGGTATCGAGCACCACCCGAAATGGCTGCCAGACGGCACGCACTGTCACCCGGTCGGCATACTCGCCCACGAAGCCGGAACTTATCCCGGCAAAACCACCCGGAATATCGTGCCGCCACCAACCCGACAAAACCGCGGGACCGTTCACGCGGCAGAACCAGGTCGCGGCACCTGTCCCCATTCGGGCCCCGGCGGAACCGCCGCGAAGCGTGCCCGCATCAGGCAGAGCGTGACCTTGCCCGAGATTCGGAACCGCCCAATCCACGGCCGCACCGCCAGCCGAGCGCGTGAGGGTGCCAGCCGCAGCCAATGGGGAAACGGTCATGTCATCCAGCCACAAGCCACCCTGCCGCTGACTGTCCCATGACGAACGGAACGACACCGTATGCGCGCCAGGGGCCTGCACAGCGATGATGGCGCGAAACCAGGACTGTACATCGCGCTCAAACGCCGCCGGCGCTGTCAAAGTCATCCACTGCGTGCCGTCCACGTACACCTCCACCGGCGGCGAAATCGTATGCCGCCACCAGAAGCTCAATTCGACAGGCCCCGTCACATTCATCTCCAGCTTCGCCGCCTCAATCGCGGCGGGCGTCATACCGCTCGGCATCATGCTCAGCGCACCCGTGCCGTCGTGGGATTCCAGCGGCGGCGCTATCCCCACCCTGCCGACGCCGGTATAGGTCATCACCTGCCCCGGCAATCCGGCCGCTGCCGCGACATCCGGGCCCACCTCAAAGGCGCCGTAAGTGATTCTCACATCATCCAACATCAGCGCGCCGGCGGCTGTTCCCTCAACGGAAAGCGGCACGACGCTCCATTCCACCGTTCGTGGTCCTGAGGGAATGGTCAGCAATTCCTCCTGCCAGTCAGTAGCGGTCACCAGCCGGCACGTCGTCACGTCATCAATCTTTGCCCGGGCATCGGCGTTCCTCGCCGGAGCGTCCGGTTTTCCCCGCCACTGAAACTTTACTGTCGCCGGACCTGTCAGGCGGAGAACGACTTTGCTGCTCTGCCCGGCGCGCAGAGCCGGGGAAGCCAGGGCTGTGCCTCCCGTGTGCGCGCCGGCTGCAGTGACTTCCCAGAGCGCATCGCCGCTGCCAGCCCAGACTTCACCGTTGCTGTCGAGAGCACTGCGCCACGGCGCGGCATTCGGCTGCCAGGAGAAGTCGTCCATTTCGTAAATCGTCGTCCCGGACGCGCCGCTGTATTCCGCGGTGTGATTGCCGGCTGGCACTTCCAGATGCAGCGGCGTCCACGCAGCGGAGGTAGTTGTCAGAGCGGGAAAAGTGGTGCCGTCGAGTTTTAGTGCCACCCCGTTGCGCCAGCGGTGGCTGAGCGTTCCCGCGCCGCTCCACGCGGCGGAGGCGGGGCGGACATTCGCACCGGTGGCCGGGCCGGAGCGCAGCAGGTCCGCGCCGTCATAGCTGCCCGCCGCATCCGCAGCGGCAAACCACCCGCCGGGCGGTGCATTGAGGCCCGTCCATGTCAGGGCCGTCGTGTCCGCGGCTTCCTGCGGGGTGACGAGCGGCAACGGCGTAACCCGCACGGCATCGAGTGCGAAATTGCCTGCCCACCGCAGAGTGGACGACCCTGCCGGAATCAGGAACCGCTGTTCGCGCCACGCGCCGGTCGCAGAGTTGAGGGAAATGTTCTCCAGCGTCAGGGAACCCAAATAGACGGTGACAGCCCCGCCTGCGAGATGCCGCACGCGCGCGCGCACCTCCGCAGGACCGGTGAATGTGCCTTCCATGGATCCGCTCGATCCCGGCCCTCTAAAGATGGCGGCATCTGCACCATCAGACGACTCATGCGGCAGAGGCGAATACCCCCACGAGGCTGCCGAAGGTCCTGGAATCCAGATGACGCCGGTGGTGTCCAGCGCGTCGGCGAGTGAGAGGCCGTCTGGCTTCGTGACGACTTCATCGAGCGCAATCTCGGGGTAGCTGCCGAAGGTGGACCACTGCGGCTGAAACGCCAGATCTCCCGCGGCGGAGAGGCGTCCGCTGACGCGCTTCCAGCCATCGGGCAGCGACTGCTCGCTGTAGTTGTCCGTCCCTGGCGGCAGCGTGGTGGTGACATCGCCGCTGATTCGAAAGCTGAACCATCCCGCAGGCAGCGCGGCACGCAGGCGAAGACTGGGCGGGCTATCCGCCGGAAGTCGTGAACCGAAGAACGCGAAGTCCGGCGCGGCGGCTCCGGACCCGGTTTTGATGCCGCGCCACAAGGCATCACCCTCCACGGTCCAGGCGACATTGGCATTGTCCACGGCTTCAGCAATGCTCACCGGCACGCCGTCCGCTGTAAAAGCAAACCGGTCCAGCCACGCTGCATTCTTCTCCGGCAGGAGCGCTCCGCTGCGCTGCTGCGTCCAGTGCACGACATTCCTTCCTGCCGGCAGTGTCAGCCTCTCCGATTTCCAGCCAGTGCGTCCGGTGATGGACGGCCACGCCCCCGTGGCGGTGACAATGGGCAGCCGCGCCTGCGATGCCGCGGTGACCGACAGCCGGTCGGCCCCGGCGACTCC
>JANOZA010000552.1:0-12302 GCA_031429155.1 Verrucomicrobiota bacterium
CAGCGCCACGGGGTCGGCGAGCACGGCACCGGACTTGACCGACAGGGTGTGGAATTCGGTGATGAAGGGCGGGGGAGTGTACTCCGGTTCATCGGTCGGCAGGGGTGTGAGGAGCCTCTGGAGAGTGTCCCGCAAACGGGCGAACGCGGGGTCCGCATCGGGAATGCCCACGATGTCCTCATCGGGATGCGATTCGTAGGGTTCGGGACGGAAGATGGATGCGTCCGAAACTGTCAGCGGGATGGACGGAACATCCGGCATTTCGGGGATTTCGAGGAAAGGCGGCGGCGTGGCCTGTGAGCCGGCGTGGTCAGCCGCGCTGCGCTCAAATTCCTCCCACACCTGCGATGCATGACGCAGCAGTGCCCGGGGACTGACGAGACGACCGGCTTCCTGGGAAAAATAGGCGGACAAATTCAACCGGTGGAGGAAAGCGGTAGTGACGACCACGCTGAGTCCGGCCTGGGAAAGGCGTGTGCGGATGAGCTGCGTGGCCTCTTCCCGGCTCATCGTGCCGAGGGTGATCTGGCTGCCCGTGAGGCGGTCCTCAATGGCGCTGGGCAGTGATTTCAAAAACGTCTGCTGCCAGAGATCCTGATTGACGCTGAGCACCTGCACGGCGCGCGAAAGCAACCGGCGCAACTCAGCGATAAATCCGGCGATGCGCTGCACCGGCGCGCGCTGTTCATGGAAGAGATCGAGATCGTCGAAGACGAGCACGAGCGGGCGAACTCCTGCGGCCAGACGGCAAAATTCCACCACCCGCTCACGCGCGCCGGCCTCACCGGTGACGCCAGCGCTGACGACATTCATCCCGCCATGAGACAGCGATGGACCGCTCGGCTGCAGCACGCTCCACCGCAGCGATTCCCAGCGCACGGTTTCCCCGTCAGCACGACCCTGCGCATAGGCACAAAGGACTCGCAACCAGTGCGCCGCCGCATCGGCAGAGAGGCCGGCCACTTGCCCGGCTGCCCGTGAGGTGATGGGCAGCAGGCGTTCAAAATGCTCACCAAACCAGCGGGCGACGGGCTGAGCGGGATTGGAGAAGTCGAACAAATCCACGAACCGCTGCTCCAGGGCGGCGAGTGCTTCCGCCGGGTGCGCGCAGGGCACCTGCTTTTCCACGATCATGCGCTGATTGATGATCGCAAACAGGCGGCGCGAGACGAGATCGAGCAGGGAAAGCTCGCCAGCCCGGCCCTTGTGAAATGTCTCCATTACCTCCCAAAGCAGCGCCGACCAGAGCACGTCGCGCTCCCGGTCAAACGGCACGCGGACTACAAAGGCGCGGTCGCCCAGTTCGCCTGCCAGTCTGGCAATGAGATGCGATTTCCCAAATCCCGCCCGCGGTGCCCGCAGCAGCACGACCGTCCCGCCGCCGTCTTCTGCCGCGCCATTTTGAGTGCGGTGGCCCGCAGATTCGACGATCCGGCGGAGGTCGTTGAGTGCCGCGCCGTGAAGGGGGGCTGGCCCGTGGTCTGGGGGCAGTCCATCGGGGTAAATGTCAGATGCAAACGGGTTGCCTGTCATGGAGTTCAAGGGGTTGGGGTGAGGTGGTTGAGACCATAATGATGGTCCTGGAGTTTGCCAAGTCGTTTTTACAGTATTTGCAATAACTCGCATTTTTGCAGCTTATTTACGAAAAAACCAAATCATGCGCATTGATTCACTCAGTTCAGCCGCACTTCTTTCCACGGTTATTGTAAATTCCGGGCCATTGCGTTCTGAAGATTTTGCCTTAAACGCGTCAAAGGAAGCCCGACCAGGCGCCGTATTGACTTCCCCAACCGACCTCTCCCCATGGATTCCCTCAAAGACTTTTTTTCCCAACCCTTCGTCTGGGGCCTCAGCCTTGGTCTGCTGTTTTTCGTGCTCTCCTTCTGGGGGCACTTCAAGACGAAGCGCGAGTATCGCCGCTACCGCCGCCATTTGAGTGACAAGCTGGAGCTTGAGGCCCGGCAGTACGAAATCATCCGCAAGGAAAGGGAGTCGCTGGCTAAAGAAAACGAAAGCCTGAGGCTGCGCATAGGCCAACTGAATGAGAAGCCGGAGCAAAAAGTGATGCGCGATCTGGAAATCTTCGCGCGCGCCGAGAAACGCATGATGGTGCAGGCTCCGGGGTTTGCCGGTGCCTGGGAGACGGCAAAATCCGCCGCTGCGGAGGAAATTTCCGCAGAAGATCAGGGCCGGAGTTTACCCAAGCGAATCTTCTCACGGCTATTTGGAACCGGCAGTTCACGAGAGGTTTTGACGGCCGAGGCGGCTTCAACCAGTCAGCAGGCATCCGAGCCCGCCGCAGCACAGGCAAATGCACCCGTGACGGAGACGGCTGCTACCCCTGCCGCGACCGAAAAAGCAGGTTGACTCCGGGCAGGGAAAGCAGCGATTCCCGGGAAATTTGCGGACCGCCCGGAATTTCCCCAGGGCACCTTCGTTGTGGCGCGTTCAATGGAAGGCGAGTGCCCCTGTGACTAAAATAATATCAAATCCCGCCGTGTATCAGACACAATAACTCCAAATCGCTCATCAGGCTCAATTTTGAGACGACGATTCTTATTGCAAAGCTGAGTCACTCCCTATAAACGCGGCACCTTCCGCGCCCGAACCCTCAAACCAGAGTTCTCAAAGTGAAAACCCGTCTCCTACTCCAACTGCGCAACTGCTTCCTTACCGGATTGCTTGCAATGCCAGTAACCTACGTCCGCGCTCAGGCTCCACCGGACAAGAAAGATCCGGCTCCGGCGACCCCACCAGCAGCTGGCGCGAAAGTTATCCCGGATGTGGATCTCGGTGATCCTGAAGGGTTGGGCCGAAAAGCAGACGAATCGTTTGCCAAGGGCGAGTGGCTGAATGCAGCCGCCAACTACAACGGCCTGCTGACCATCGGCATGAAAGTCGGGGTCAAGCCAGAGGAACTGGAGCCGCTCTATTTTGTGATCGGCGTCTGCATGTATAACCTGCCGAACTACGACGAAGCCTACAAACGGTTTACGGAGTACACGCAGAAGTATCCGACCGGCCCCAAAGTCCATCAGGTGAATCTCGCCATCGCCCGCATTTTCCGCGCGCAGAAGAAATGGCCCGAAGCGGTGAAGCAGTACAAGCCTTTGGTGGACATCCCGGCGGTAAAGGACGACGCCCTCATTGAACTCGCCGATGCTCACCGGGAAAATCAGGAAAAAGACAAGGCCATTATTCTGCTGGAGAACCAGCTGGCAAAAGGATTGAAGACCGTTCCTGATGTTCGCGCTGCACTCTACCTCGTTGACCTCTTTCAGGATGACAAACCCGAGAAGGGTGTGGCCATGCTGGAGCGGGTGAAACTGGCGCCGGGAGCGCGTGCAGTGGTTTCGGAAATCAACTTCGCCGCCATGAAGCTGGCGGAGTCCCTCATGCAGGGTGAGAAGTTCGATGAGGCGCTCGCGGCCTTTCAAAACATCCGCAAAAAGAAGGAGGTTGTGGATACCCTCAAGGATCTGGATGGCGACTACACGCGGGCCATAACCAGTTTGAGCGCAAAAGTGGGGCCAAAAATGCCGGGGGCGGCCGCCAACCTTCAGCAACTCGACCGCATCAAGTTTTACCAGGCCCAGGCGAAGGCGATGATCACGAATCTGGAAAAGGAGGCGAATTACGACGCCGTGCTTTTCTACCGGATCGGCCGCTGTTTTGCAGCCCTTGAGCGCTACTGGGAGGCACGCGTGGCATTCAAGTATGTACTCGAAAATTTTCCCAAATATGACGATGCGCCCAACGTCCTCTACGCTCTGACCTACTGCTTCTACAACCTTTCCCCGGTCAATCCAGACGAGGACAACCTCAAGATGGGCGAGGAAGCGAAGAAGTATTGCCGGGAATTCCTCACGAAGTATAAGGATCGTGCCGAGTCGGCCCAGATAGCGGAAATGCTCATCACTCTGGCCGCCAGGACCAAGAACCCGGAGCAAATCAACAAAGTTTTTGATGAAGTCATGGACCTCATCAAAGATTCGCCCAACCGTTCCGGCTTCCTCGCTCAACAGGTTCAGAACTACCTGCAGCAGTATGAGTTCGACAAGGCTAAGGATGCCGCCGACAAATTCCTCTCCGAGGCGGCACAGGATGACCCCACTCGAGAGGCGGTGGAGTACATGCGCGGCCTGACGTGGTTCTTCAAAAACGACTACAATGGAGCCATGGAGCAGCTCCGCGCCTACATCGCGAAATACCCCTCAGGCGGGTATCTCCCCGACGCCAAGTATCGCCTCGCCTTTCTCATCAAGGGTGAGGAAATGGCGCGAAAGAGCCGGAAGATGAAAGGCGACCCGCGCTTCCGCAATGTTATCGAGGCCGCGGACGATATCATCAAGAATCACGCCAGCACTTCTTCCGTGGCGGACGCCTACGCCCTCATTGGGGACTGCTACAAGGAAATGACCGGCAAGGAAATGGAGGAGGCTGCCCTCACTCCGGCACAGGTGGACACCCTCGCGGCCAATGCCTACATAGACGCCATCAAGTTCGCGCAGTCGGATCAGGTGGCGGAGTACAGCGTTACGCAGGCCGCCCCTCTGCTAAAAGCCCAGGGTCGCTGGGAAGAAGTGCGCCAAATTTACGAACACTTCCGCAAGACTTACCCCGACCACCGCATTACACTCCAGGCCGTGGGAGAAATTTGTAAAGCAATCGAGCGCGGTGCGGACGGTTTCCAAAGCAAAGAACTCGAAGAGGCTGAGAAGGCAAAGAACGAAGCCGAGATAAAGAAAATCTTCGCGGCACGTCAGGTGGCGAAGGACGAAGCCAAAGTGAAATCGCGGCAGTTTCTCGCCTCGACGATCATGGAAAACATCAACAACCCGCAGAAGGAAGGTGTGGAAGAGTTGATGCAACAACTGGCAATGTCGGCCATTCCCAAACCGAAACGAGCCGCGGCGCCAGTCCCTTCCACTACCCCCGCTGCGACGACGCCGACCACTACCCCGGCTGCGCCTGTAAAACGCCCGGACCCTCCTACCGTTGATGAACAGGGCAAGCCCGCCGAGGCTGAATTGGACCGCTTGCTCGCCGGCGAACTCACCAGCGTCGCCAAGGCCCGCATCGTTTATGTGAAGGCGCAACTCTATAAGTATCTCGAGAGTCGCGTCCGCCCTAAGAAAGACGAAAAGGGCCAGTACATTGTGGATACGAGTCCGAAACGTTCCGAAGCGCTGATGAAACAGCTCGTTACTGAGTTTAAGCCCGCCGACTACAGTTCTGCCATGCTCGCTCAAGTGGGGGACAGCTTCTACAAGGAAGGCGACAAAGAATCCGCCGCAGCGTGCTTCAATCGACTGCTCCAGTTTTTCCCCAATTCCCTCTTCCTCGACTGGGCCTGTGTAGGCCTGGGCGATATCGCGTCCGACGCCAAAGACTACGAAAACGCTCTCAAGCGCTACACGCTCGCCACCGACGAACACATCGGTTCAAAATACGGCGAGGCCACGCTCGGCAAAGCCCGCGTCCAGTATCTCACGGACAAACTCGAAGAAGCTAAAGAGACTCTGAAGGGCGTCATCGGCGACAAGTCCTACCCGCCCGAATCCAAGGCAGAAGCCCTGTGGATCACTGGGGAGTGCAAGTTCAAGCAGAAGGCATTGCCTGATGCCTACAATGACTTTCAGAAGATGTTCCTCTCCTACCAGAAGTTTCCGAAGTGGGCCTGCAAAGGCTACCTGCGCGCCGGTGAAACCAAGGAGGCGCTTGGCAAATTCGAGGACGCCAAGGCGGTCTATCGCGAGGCGTTGGAGACGCCGAAGAACATCGAAAAGTTCAAAGGCCTTGAGGACTATGAGAAAATCAAAGCCCGTCTCAAAGCCATCCTGTAATTCATTTCGCCACCCATTACGTCAATCTATTCACACTGGTATGAAGAAATCAGGTCTGATCCTCCTCGCCGCACTTGCCTCCACCGGCAACGCCTCCGCGCAGCGGCTTTATCTGCAAAATGGCGCCGACATTGAATGGAGTGAAGTCGAGCTTTCGGGCTCCAATCTTCAGCAAAAATTCAAAAACCCGGACGGCTCCACCAGTGTCCGCAGCATTCCCGCATCGAATGTCATCCGTGTGGACTGGCCCTATCCCGGTGAGCTCAATGAAGCACTCGCCCTCGTGCTCAAACAGAAATACGATGAGGCACTCGCCAAAGCCGCCGAGGTTCGCACGATTCACGCCAACTGGAAGGACAAACCCGGCTCATGGTATGTGCCGGCCACCCTCCTCCTGGTCGAGTGCCAGATTCGGCAAAAAAAAGAGCAGGATGCCGACAAGACGCTCACCGAACTGCGCACCATGACGCTGCCGAGTTCCTTCCAGATCGGTGTGGGCATGATGGATGCCCTCGCCAGCTTTGAAAAAGACATGACTGGCCCTGCCATCAAGAAGGCCGAGAGTCTGGTGAAAGGCACTGAGGACTCCGCCACGCTCGCGCGGCTCCATGTCCTCATCGGCGACATCAAGTTCAAACAGGAAAACTACAAGGATGCTCTGGATTCTTATCTTCAAGTGCCAGTCTTCTACGGCTCACAGGGCCAGATGATGCCTGTGGCCGAACTCGGAGCCGCGCGTTCACTCATGCGCCTCGGGCGGCTGGCCGACGCCTCCAAGGCTCTTGGAACTGTTGTCACCCGCTACAAGGACACGCCCGAAGCCGCCGCCGCAGCGAAGGATAAAGAGGATGTGGACAAGGCTCTCACTGGCGGCGTGACCAACACAGAAAAGAAAGACGAAGCCAAGCCTGAGGCTGAACCAAAATAATCCATTCGACATACCTGCCCATCACCGTTTAGAAACATCCCGAAATTATTTCACTCCAATCCCTCAAACACTGTAACCAATAACGACACCATGAAAGCTCGCCGTTTCCTCCCCCTCCTCTCTATCGCCTTCATCTTCCTGCTTTTCAGCGTATCATTCGCTGCTGCGGCTGAAGAAGGGGGTGCCAAGATTCATGAAAAAACTCTTTGGCAACAGCTCGTCCTTGGCGGCATCATGATGATCCCGCTGGCGGGCTTCTCCATCGCCATGGTCTGGCTCATCATTGACGGTTCCCAGCGTTCCAGTCTCAAGCGAATGATGCCCGAGACGGAAGTGGAAAAGCTGCGTAACTTTTTCCGCGCCGGCGACTACGTGGGAGCCTACCAGAGTTGCGTGGACAACCCCAACGCGATCAACAACATCGTCCGCTCCGGCCTCGTAAATGTCGGTGACGGCAAAGACGCCACTGAAGACGGCATTCTCGCTGAAACCGCCCGCGAGCATTCCCGCCAAAGCACCCGTCTTTCCTACCTCTCCGTTATCGGGGTTTGCACTCCAATGGTCGGTCTTCTGGGAACGGTCATCGGAATGATCAAGGCCTTTGGTGAACTGGGTCAGGGAGGCGCCGGTGCCACTCAGAACACAGAGGGTCTATCAAACGCCATCGGCGAAGTGCTCATGGCGACGGCTTCAGGTCTCTTCGTCGCCATCCCGGCCTTCATGGGCTTCTTCTTCCTCCGCAACCGCCTCCAGGGTGCCCTCCACGAAGTGGAAAACGAAGTGAGTAACCTATTTCGCAAGTACCCTTACCACTTGGCTGAAGGCGTTCATGTCGGCGATCAGGAACTCTATGCGAACGCTCCCGCGTGGATTGAGGGTGCCGGAGCCGAAGCTCCTGCTCAGGCTTGATCTCATTCAGTCTTTTACAATAAATCTTCACTCACTCATACCATGGCCGGAGGAGGCAGTTCCATAGAAAGCGGAGAGCCGGAATTCCAGGTAGCGCCGATGATCGACGTGCTCCTCGTTCTCCTGATCTTCTTCATGAGCATCATCACGGCCCAAGTCGAACAGATGGATAAAACCATCGCTCTACCTGTTGCTGCCGACGCGAGGGAACGTAAACCGGACCCGGCGCAGCGCACCGTCAACGTGCGCTGGAACAAATCGGAGGGCAAAGCCGCGATGACCTACCTCGGCAAAGAATGGGACGACCGCGAGGCTCTCGTCGAGGAATTGAAAAAGGAAGCCGATAAGATGCCGCATCCTGCAGGAGGCAGCCGCCTTCTCATCCTGTTGCGCGCCGACAAGGAAACTCCTGCGAAGGAAGTCCAGGCAGCCATGCAGGTCGTGGCGCAAGTAACCTCTAAAGTAGCCTTCGCCGTCCACAACAAGTAACCCTGGAATACCATGAGACGCACGCACCAAAAACACGAGGATCCAGCGATTGGCTTCCAAATCGCACCCATGATTGACGTCGTTTTCGTCATCATGCTCTTCTTCATGGTACTCGCCGGAGACCGTCAGGTGGAGATGGACTTACCGATGACTCTGCCGTCAGAGGAAACAAACGTCACCGATGCCCCCACTCCAATGGAGGAACAGGTCGCGGTGGATGTGGATGGAGAAATCGCGCACAACGAAGAACCGGTTACAATAGAGGAATTGAAGCGTAACTTTGGCAGACTGGCCCTCCAGGCGAAGGCGGAGGGAGGAACAGAACCCACGCCCATCGTCGTCACCATCTCAGCCGAACCGGACACCCCATGGGAAAAGGTGACCAACGTCATGAACGCCATGAGCTTCGCCAGGATCGGCAATGTCACGTTCTCGGTATCTGAGGAGTAGTATAGGCTTTCTTTTCCCCAGGAACGCACGACACTGGACCGTCCCTGTCAGCAACACCCAGCCCCACATCGTCATGGACACCGAAACTGATACCGATCCCGAAATCATCGAAGGCGAAGAGGAAGAGGCCCCCAAAGGGCCGTTTGCCCGCTATTGGGAGCGCGTGGGTGGTGGTTCGTTCACGATCAGCGTGCTCGTCCATGCCATTTTCGCCATCATCGCCCTGCTCATTATCTGGAGGGTGAATCAGTTTCAGGATCCGGAGAATATCGAGTTTCTCAGCGGCGGCGGCGGCGGTACGGATGGAAATACCCAGATTCAAAAGCAGAAACAGCGCATGATGGTGAATCGTGCGCCGGCCATGAAGCTCTCTTCAGCAGCACCCAGCGCCATTTCCATTCCCAACACCCAGTCCACCATTCAGGACTTCAGTAACGTTGCCATCACCTCCGGTATGATGAGCGGCACTCCGGGGACCGGCGGCGGCTTCGGCGGGGGAAAGGGTACTGGCAACGGTCCGGGTAATGGCCCTGGCACTGGCCCCGGCTCCGGCCCGGGATTCACGGCTAATTTTCTCGGTCTTATTTCGAATGGCAACAATATCATCTTCTGCATAGACACCTCCGGAAGTATGCGCACGAATCTCAAACCCGAAGGCATCGCCACTGTCCGCCGGGAATTGAAAGCGGTTATCACGGCCATGCCGGAGAAGACCAATTTCAATCTAATCTGCTTCGGAACCAGTGGCGACATCTTCAAGCCGAAGAGCGTTCCCGCCACCAAAGAACATAAGAACGAAGCCATCCGCTTTCTAGAAGGATACTACGGCGGCGGCAGCGGAGACTTCGGCCGCACCCGCACCGAAAAGTACGGCCGCGCCGGAAAAGACAATCAGGGCATCGAATACGGCCCCCTTGAACCCAATGATGTGAAAGAACTCGCCGGCACCGAAGGGGGCAGCCGCATTGACCTCGCCATGGTCGCAGCCTTCGAACGGAAGCCCACAACACTCTATGTTCTCAGCGATGGAGCTCCGGGGACTAAAGACCCTAAAGACGATAAACCCATGGACAAGGATGACCTCATCAAGCTCATCTACGAGAAATACAAATCCATGATGGGCACCACTTCTAAACTGACGGTTAACACCATCTCCATTTACTCCGACAATGCGGAAGGCAAAGAAGGTGAAAAATTTCTGCGCAAACTCGCCACAACATTTGGTGGGAAGCACAAGGAAGTGAAGCCGGACAAGCTAAAGTAGGGGCAACTGCATGAGCTAAACGCGGACAGGAATTCGTGAAAAGAATCGCAGCGAGTCCGCCAGATGCGTCCGCCAGTAGGCCCAATCGTGGGCACCGGGGAACTCCTCGTAGGAATGCGGGATTCCTTCCGCCGACAGCGCCTCATGCAGTGCACGGTTTTGCGGTAAAAGGACATCAGCCGTGCCGCAATCAAACCGCACCGGCGGGAGCGTCTCGCGATGCAGTTTCATCATTTCGAAGACGCCGCATTCCGCGCGATCCACGCCGCAAAGGCTGAGATCTTCATCGGTAATCGCATCCATGTCGTCGAAATGCGTGGCGCTCGAATGCGCCGAAACTCCCGCAACACGCTGCCCGTGCTTCGCACCCAGTCGCAAGGCTCCATAACCGCCCATGCTGAGACCCGATAAAAAGAGGGGCGAACCGGAGGTCAATCCATCTGTCGCTTCCGCCGCTGCTGCGGGCACTTCCTCCATGATCCAGTTTTCGTAGTCTTCGCCGCTGCCGTGCTTCATATAGCCGGAGCCGTCGCCCCACAGTCCGTCCGACGGCATCGCCAACACCATCGGCGGGATTTGGCCCGACTCCACCAGCGCGGCCGCCGTGCGGTGCGCGCCCCCTTTCCATGCCCATGCCCAGTGACTGCCATAGACGCCGTGTAGCAAAATCACCAGCGGCAGCGGCCCGGTAGAGCCATCTGGAATCCACAGCGTCACATCTGCTCTGCGTCGCATCGCAGCGCTCTTCACGGTGACATGACGCAGTCCCTCTGTCTCCAGGGAGGGGTCGGAAATTTCTATGCTGCGGAAAACGGAAGGCATCGCCGTGCCGTAGCCTTCCCGCCGCTGCTCTGCAAGCTCCGCTCACGGTGCGGGCATACCGCATTCCACCAGCAGCCATGAGTGGTCGCTTGCCAGACGCGCCCCCTTCTGTGCCGCCACCGGCGCAAGATCCGGCGACATCCAGATATGATCAATGGCCAACACCGGCACGCCAAAACCCCACGTTTCCAGTGGCCCGCTCCACGCCGCACAGTCCGCGAAACCATGATTCAGTTTCGCGCGCCACGAGTCGAAACCCGAAGCGTCGAGTGGTGTGTTGAAATCGCCGGCAATGATAGTCCTTGGGTGACCGGCAGCGTCGGACCAGTCCTGCTTATCCCGGCACACACCATTTCCGCCAGGGACTGGCCGGGGAAGGGATCACTTAACGATTTCGAAGTCAGGGTAATAAATCCGCACGGCAAAGAACAGGAAGACCGCAGCGAGAAGGATGGAGACATTTACGGCAACAGCCAGCCACAGGGCGGTTCGGCGCGGTATGTAGCTCAGGCCGGCCTTCGACACCTTTTGCGCAGCCATGTATCCGCCCGTGATAAGGAATTTGGGAGATCCTATCAAGGGCAGCATGAAGATTAACACCGGCACGCCATCAAGAGCCTTGCTGATCATCCGCAAATCAACCAGCACCCACGTCCCAAAAGTGGTCATGCCAAAGCCTGCCATTAAGTAGGCAATCCCCGTTTCCCTTGTGGGGGCCGGCCTCACTGGCGGCGGCGGAACAGCCGGCTCGGGGGGGCATGCGCAGTCGAAGTGGTGCGGATGCCCGCACTCTCCGCAACCAGTGCCCTCTGTGGCGAGGATGATCTTTTGCCCACAGACGGCACAGAGGAGGCCGACCGCGGAGAAGGTGGTAGCGTTCATTGGAGGAATGGAGAGTGGCGATGGAAGGGCCTACTGCCGGGACACGGTGAGGTTTTTGACTCCCCCCGCGCGCGGTGGCTGCGCGGCGTCGCCATTGCCGTCCCGAACATAGAAGAAAGCGCCCCCGCTGTTGCCTGACTTGATCTGTCCCGCGCCCAGCGAGAAACGCATGCCGCCTTCGGTGTATTCCTCCCCGTCAGCAGTGATGAACCACGGCTCGTAATCCACTGTTACCGTGTAGCTGTTCGTGTTTTCAAAGCGCAGCGCGCTCTCATACTGGTCCTTGAGTTCGCGGCGGTATTTCCACGACACCCGCAGTCCGTCGAACTCCCCCACAAACGTCCACTGATTGTCGCCGGTGGCACGGGCGGTTTGCTCATGCCCGCCGCCGCTCCCGGCACTCCCGCTGCCGCCGCTGACCGCCCCGCCGCCGTTCACCATCTTTCTGTAGGCTTCCACCCTCGCCATCTGCGCGTCTTCAAATGCCTTGACGCCGGAGTCTCCGCTGTCGGATTCCTCCTCCGCTCCCGCGGCATCGTCGTGACCGGATTGCGCATAGCCGGTCCTTTCACTAGCAGCCTGTCGGACTTGAATTCCAGACCATCCAATTTCCGTTTCGGTTTTTCATTGCCGGCGGGGTTCGTGAGGCTGCGGTCCGTTTTCGGGCGGCGGCGGGGGTTTTTGGCCTGTGTCGTGGCCGGGTGGCGTTCTT
>JANOZA010000553.1:0-7441 GCA_031429155.1 Verrucomicrobiota bacterium
TATTGAAGACCAGTGGCGCGCGGTTATCTCTGGTGCCCAGGTTCGCATCCCCGCTGGCGATGAACGAGCCGGTATTGTTCAGGACAGCGTTGAAATTCAGCTCACCGTCCAGCCAGTTGATGGTGCCGTGGTTATCGAAAGTATCCACGGCCAGCGTCTTGAGTCCGTCGCCGGTGAGATTCGCCTGGCAGCCCGCCGGGATGGTGAGATTGTGGATGTCAATTCCGAGGGTGCCGCCGCTCCAATCGAAACGGTTCGTGACGGTTAGATTGGTTTTAGTAACGGGGCGTCCGCCATTGATGGTGCCCCCGGATACGGTCAATCCCCATAGCGTCACATCTTCTATTAGATATACGTGTCCGCCCGCCAGAATCTCAGCGATGTCATCGGCTCCAGGGATGCCCGGCGGTGACCAGTTGTCGCCATTCCCCCAGTAGGGGCTGTTATTATCGGGGTCAGTATCGTAATAACTGCCCGCTGTGTAAGTGTAAACCTGGTGGAAGTCCACGGTGACGACGGCGTCCGTGCGCTGCTCATTGCCGGCGGTGTCCACGGCGATGGCGATGATGTCGTAGCTGCCGTTGGTGAGGTTCACGCTCGCATTGCTGCCCGGCGAGGGCAGCGAGGGCGGCGTGATGTTGTTCCATGACGGGCCGGTCACCAGCGTCGGCAGAATGGCGGAGCCGCCGCCGCCCCAACTGGAGCCATCCCAGAATTTGTTGTCACTCAGTCGCAGCAGGTAGAGCCTGACCGAGGCCACGCCATACGTGTCGCCGGCGGTGCCGGAGATGGTGGGCAGGGCGGCAATGGTCGCGCCATGCAGCGGTGTCAGGATGGCGACGGTTGGCGCATCGAGGTCCACGCGGAAGGAGGTTTGACTGACGCCGGGCTGCGCCTGGGAAAGCGTGCCTCCATGGTCGCGCGCACTGGCGCTGATGAGATACTGCCCGGGGAAAAGCAGGGCACCTGCGGGCAGCAAACTAAACGACCACGCCGTGCCCGTCACGCCGCCGGAGAGCGGCACCTGGGCGTCGCTCCATGCGAAGCCGCCCCAGAATTTCGCCGTGGGCACGTGGTAGAGCGTGAAGATCACGCTGCTGTCCCGAATGCCGCTGAAGTCCGTGGCCGTGCCGCTGATGGCGGGGAGCGTATGCACCACGGCGTTGTGGCCCGGGCCGGTCACGGCAACCTGCGGCGGCGCGTTGTCGTCTATGGTCACGTTGGAGTCCGTCTGCGCGTGGTGGCCCAGCCCATCCACGGCGATGGCGATGAACGTGTAGCTGCCCTGCTCCAGCGCGGCTCCGGGCTGCGGGAGATTGGGCGTCGTGCAGGTCCAGGGATGCGCCGCGGCATCGTTGCTGGCCAAGTAGTTGGTCGGAAGATTGATCGGTGGCGCGCCCCAGGTGGTGCCATTCCAATACTGGCCGTCACTCTGGCGGCGGATGAAGCAGTTCACCGTCTGCACGCCATTCGCATCCTGCGCGGTGCCGTTAAATGAGTAGCCCGGCGTGCCGAGACTGACGACGGGACTGAGGATGACCGCGCCCGGTCCCGTCGAGTCCACAGTGACGATGGACTCCACCTGCGTCGTATTGCCGGAAGGATCGCGCGTGGCGACGAGAAAGGCATAACTGCCGCCATTGAGCGAGCCGGGAGTGGAGCCGCCCACCGCCGGCAGGTCCGCACTGCAAACCCAGGCACCGGTGCCTTCATCGAAGACCCGCGCCAGGGCCGCGCCGTCGAATCCGACTTGCCAGTAGCGGCCATTCCAAAACGCCATGTCACTGTTTCTGCGAAGATAAATGGAGAGGGCGGAGACGCGGTCATTGTCCAGAGCGGTGCCGTGGAAAGTGAGCGCGGGATTGCTCAACACCGCGCCGTGCAGCGGGGAAAGGATCGTCACCGGTGCTGGATCAAGGGTATCCGCCGGCAGGTCCACCGTGACGGCATAGCGCCCGATACTGCCGTAGTCATTGTAGCCGGTGCCGTCGGGGAAGCTGAGGTTTCCCGTGCCGTAGGTCACGACATGATAACTGCCGGGCGGCAGGTTCAGCGTGGTCTTCGCCTCGAGATTGTTCTGCGGGGCGACGCTGCTAGCGACGACATTGCCGAGCACATCCTCCACGCGGAATCCGCAGTCCAGATTCGCCACGGAAACGGACGTGTCCGCCGGGGCGACTTCGATGGTGGTGCTGCCATTGAAGCGTACGGTGAAGTACCACCAGTCGAAGTCCGCCGCGTTGGCGATGACGCCCGTGCCGCCCACCTGACTGGCACCTGTATTGGTCAGAGGGGAGGCGCTCAGGGTGCCGGTGGATTCATCCTGCATGTAGCCGAAGCCATTGTCCGGCCCGGCGATCATGGCGAGATCGTCCTCGTTATTGTTCGCGCCAGGGTAGTCGTTCTTCGCCCACTGGATCACGCTGCGGGCTTCGGTGCCTGAACGATACGGGCCGCCCATGATCGGCGACCAGTCGAAGGGCGTGGTGCCGTGGCCATCGTAATAGCCGTCACTATCGCCCGCCGCGCCGTCGTGATCCAGCCCGAGCGTGTGGCCAAGCTCATGGCTGATGTTGCTGGCCATAGAGGATAACTGCGCATCGGTCATGCTCCCGGGATTCCCATAGGCGGACACTGCCAGCCAGCAGGGGATATCACCAGCAAAGGAAAAACCTGTGATGGCGTTGGACTGGAAGGATCGGATCCAAGCCAGCCCCGCGGAGCCGACACAGACGGAAGGCGCAGGCGCGGGCGGCTCCGGCGGCAGATTACCGGCCACCAGAATGCGCATCCGTCGCCCGGCCTGCGCGGCGTTATACTTCGACCGCTGCGTCGTCACATTCACATTGAAGGGAATGAAATCCTCCGCCACGCGCCGCCAGACGAGCGTCATCTGATCCGCCGTGAGACCGGAATGGGGCACGGGAATGCCCGTGGGTGAAGCCGGATTCGAGCAGGGCCAGTCGGGATAGGCCTGGGTAGGCTCGCCATCGAAATCCATGTAGAGCGTGGCGGCGGCAGCAGGCCGACTGTTGAGCGCCGGGGCCACCCCGCCGGGACCATTCACCGATGGATCACCCGGCAACGGACTGGGCCGCGCCCCGGCGAGTGCCACCGGCAGCTCGCACACCATGTCCGCGCGCAGATGCTCCACGAGCCACAGCGCGCCGTCCTTGTCAGGCTCCAGCGTCCACGCGAGTTTGTCGCCTTCCACCAGGAGCCGGCCCTGCGTGCGATCCGTGGTGCCGCCATGGGTGGCGACGAGACCGCCTTTGTCTCCCGAGAAGCCGATGGCAACCTGGTGCGTGTCGGCATAGCCCTCATCGCGGCGGCTCCAGTTCACCACGCCATCGAACGAGCGCCCGTCCGGCAAACTCACGGGGATGTGCGCGCCTTCCTTCATGGACCGGAGATCAGGCAAGGAACCGATCCGATGCCTACGTCCCGCCGGGAGAAGCCCCTGGCCTCTGCTGACTGCGGCGAGTGACTCTCTCAATCCCTCAGCATCGCCCGCCGCCTCGCCGGAGAAATGCCATAGCCCGGGGCCGGCAGTCGCCGTCGTCATGGATGGCAGAACTGAGACTGCGCTGACGGGATGCGTTTCCGCTGGCGGCGGCAGGCACAGCAGCAGCGTGAGACCGCTGAGCGGCAGGAGAACGAGGAGAGGAAGGAAGGATCGTTTCATGGCAGTGCAGAAGCGGGTGGGATTGGGTTGGCTGGGAATGATCGGAAAACGGGCCGGCAGGGGGAGGCAGAACCAACTTTGGCTCCGTCACGTCCAGGCGGAGCGGCGGCACGGCGTGGGACGCGACGCGCGGGGATCGGTGCCTTCAGGTTCCAACTAGCCGGTCAATCCGGCTGGCCACACACAGTGATCCTGTTCACAGGTAGATGCGTTCTCTCGAAGCCGCCGTTACGGACGGCGCGAACTTTATTTCTGAATACATTCGGCAGGCGCGCCGCACTGCGGAACGGCAGGCTGAGGCGCTGCGTTACGGGGCGGGGGGTGCGGCTTTGTCCAGCGCGGCGAGGCTTTCCTTTTCCGCGGCGGTCAGTTTGGCTTCGCCCGGCGCGAGGAGGAAGGCGCGCGCGGTAGCGGCGAGGGCTTTGGCGGCGTTCGGCTCCAGGGCGGTGAGGGTTTCGGGGATGCTGTTGGCGGCGTAGGCACGCCACTCGAAGGGGGAAGGGCCGGAGATGGGTTTCAATTCAGAGAGCAGCGTGCGCCAGAGGGTGTCGGCTTCGGCGGGGCGGTTCATTGCCAGGGAGCAGCGTGCCAGGTGCATGGCCGTGGAGACGACGTTGCGCGGATCACGATGGTTGCCGGGATGGGAGGCAAGGATGCGGCGGCGGAGGTCGAGCGAGCGGCGAAAGATGGGCTCGGCTGCCGCCCACGCGCGGTTGCGCTCGTGCAGTTCGCCGAGGCGGTTGAGTGTGTAGCTGGCACCCAGATTCCACCATGTGTCCGGCGGCGCGGCGGCGAGCAGCGGCTCCAGTTTCGCGAGTTGCTGTTCGTAGTGCTGCACCGCGGCGGCGGGGCTCCGCGTGGATGCGATGTGCTTGCCCTGGTCCTCCGAGGACATGGCCCAGGCATACTGCGCGGCGTCGCTCTCCGGGTTTTTCATCAGGGTGGAGAAGCGCGCCTGCTCCGCCTGCCGCAGCCGCTCGGCGACGCGGTCGCGAGCACCGGCGGCGTCCTCCTTCGGCGCAGCCGCCTGGTCCGCAGCCGCGGAATCCATGCGCCCCTGGAGCCATGCGCGGGCCTGCTGGTCGAGGATGGCGGGATCCTCCGGCTTGCTCTGTGCGCGGCGGGCGGCGGTCCATGTGGCGGCGGCGCGGTCGGCGGAATCCTTGTCAGGGCTGGCGCCTTTCGCGTCGTCGGCCAGGCGGCGATAGACGGCGAAGCCTGCGGCGGCGCGGGACTCGGCGCCGGGAGCGTCGCCGGCCTTGAGCAGGCGGTCCGCGGCGCTCGTGGCGGCGTCGGCGAACATCATCTCGCGGTAGCCGTGGCGTTCGCCGGCGGGCAGCGCGCGGTCGTAGAGATCCGTGCGTTCCTCGTCATGCTGCGCCGCCAGCTTCACATCGCCGCGGCGCGCCGCCTCTCCCGCCAGCAGGCGCAGCAGCACGCCCTTCAGATTCTGGTAGCTGAATTCCTGCGCGAGTTCGGGCGTTGCCAGCAGTCCATCCAAACGCGTGAGCGACGCCGTGGCCTGCGCTTCGGCTTCCTCGTGACGGCCCATGAGGACCAGCAAATCGCACTGCATGGCGCGCGACATCAGCACCGTTTGCGCGTCCGGCAGCCCGGGCATCGCGGCGATGATGCGCTCATGTGAGGCGAAAGCCGCCGTGTGCTCGCCCCGCGCGGCGAGCGCGGTCGCCAGCGCGAACTCGCCTTCCATAAACGGGTTCCGGAAAACGTGATTGTCCCCGTGCTTCGCCAGCAGCGACCCGCGAATCGCCTGCGCCTCGCGGTAGAGCGCCAATTCCTCCTCCCTGCGGCCCTGTCTCCCCTCCAGCGCGCCGCGCAGTTCCAGGAACTCCGCTTTTCGCAGCAGAAAGGCGTCATCGCTCTGCTCCCCGGCGGGCACGGTTTGGTAATAGGCCGCCACCTGGGCCACCACCTGCTCCAGCACGTCCACGCGGTTCACTTCGTAGAGCCGGCCCTGGAGTTCGCTGAGCATGAACTCCACGAGCTTTTCCGCCTCCGCGCGCGTGAGGCGCGCAGCATCAAGACCGGATTCTGCCTCCGCCTCCCCGGCGATGGCACGCTGCCGCTGCTGCCATGCGAACACCGCAAGGCCGATGGTGAGCAGCGCTACTGCCGCCGCGGCAAGGGCGACGCGCGTGCGCTGGCGCAGACGGCGCCGTGTTTCCGCATCGCGCCGTTCCTGCTGCATCCGGCGGTCGGCGGCGTGGAGAATGGCGGCGCGGAATTCTGCGACGGACTCGTAGCGCCGGGCCGGATCGCTTTGCAGCGCACGCAGGACCACGCCATCGAACGCGGGGTCAATCTCCGCATTCCGCGCCGACGGCGGATCAAAGACGCCGCGCGGGAGTTCACCGGTGAGCAGTTCGTAAGCGAGCACGCCGAGACTGTATTGGTCGCTCGCCGTCGTGACGCCGGTGCCGGCGAGCTGCTCGGGCGCGGCATATTCCAGGGTGCCGAGCGTGGTGCCGCCGAGCGTGAGGCGCGAGTATTCCAGATGCTTCTCCGTGAGCAGCGCGAGTCCGAAATCCGCCAGTTTCGGCTTTCCCTCTTTCGTCAGGAGAATGTTCGACGGCTTGATGTCGCGGTGCACGATGCCGCGTGCGTGCGCCGCCTCCACTGCGCCGCAGACGGTTGCGAGAAGCGCCACACTTTCCTCCACCGGCAGCCGCCCGCGCGCCATGCGCAGCGCGAGGTCTTCGCCGTCCACGAAGTCCATCACGTAGTAAAGATGCCCCGCCACCGTCTCGCCGGTGTCATGCACGGCGACGATGTCAGGATGCACGAGCCCCGCCGTGGTCATGGCCTCCTGCCGGAAGCGGTCGGCAAAACCGGGAGCGTCCCCCAATTCCACCGGCAGCACCTTGATGGCCACCTCCCGCGCCAGTTTGCGCTGCACCGCGCCATAGACAGCACCCATACCGCCGCGCCCGATGATGGCCTTCACGTCATACTCCGGCAGCAGCGCGGCGAGTTCCGCCGCGCCGGGAACGGCCCGCGTGCCCGCCGGCTCCGCGGGGGCCATGGCGATCCCGAGCACACGCCCGGCATCCAGCCCGCGGAGGCGGGAGGTGTCCTGAGAGGCGGGAGGCGGCGGCATGGGTTAAGGAGGCTGAGCGGAAACGGTGAGCAACCCGATATGCGTCAAATCCGGCTCCGCGTTATGGTCAGGGGACGACTTGCCCAGGACTTTGTGCGTGTGTATGATGCCCCACTCATGCCGTCCGACTTGTTCGCAGCACCTCAATTCCCCGCTACCCGGTGGAGCGTCGTGCTCATGGCGGCGGGGAGCGGCACGCAGGCGCGCGCGGCGATGGAGGAACTCTGTCGGCTCTACTGGTTCCCGCTCTATTCCTTCGCGCGTCAGAAGGGTTGCAGCCCGGAGGATGCGGAGGATGAAACCCAGGAATTCCTCGCCCGTGTGGCTGGCGGGGCGTTGCTGGTCAGCGCCGCGCCGAACAGGGGGCATCTGCGCACCTATCTGCTCGCCGCTTTCCAGCGCGATCTCATTGATGCCCACCGCCGCGCGGGCGCGGTGAAGCGCGGTGGCAGAGTGGAATTCATTTCCATGGATGCCCTCAACGCCGAAGCGCGCTTCAACGGCACGCCGCAGTCGGAGTCATCCGCGGCCAGCTATGACCGCGCGTGGGCCATGACTTGTCTCGATGCCGCAGTGCGTGCGCTCGAAGCCGAATACCAGGCCCGCGGCCGGGAGTCCCTGTTCCAAACGCTGCGTCC
>JANOZA010000554.1:0-4702 GCA_031429155.1 Verrucomicrobiota bacterium
AGCGCGCCCATATCTTCGTAGAGCAGACTGCCCGTGAAGGGGTCGTCCGCTTCGGTGAACTTGAGGCCTCCCTGATTCAGCAGCAGATGCCGCGCGCCGTAGCGGGCGCCGCCGAGGAACAGATCATCGTGCCCGTTGCCATCAACGTCACCCCACGCCTGGCCGGGGCCGAGCTGGGACATCTTATTCGGCAGCAGCGGCTCGCGGGCGAAGTCATCGTAGAGTTTCTCTTCATGCACCACCGCAGCGAGGGCAGGGCTGGCGGTGAACAGCGGGGCCGCACGCGCGGGTTCGGGAACCGGGGCGGTGGCCGTCGCGGGTTCGGTAATGATATGGCGGCGTCCGGCATCGAGGTTCTCAAACACTTGCGTGCGACCGGAGGGCCAGCGGACTTCGAGCCGTTTGATTTTCGAGTCTGGACCAAGTCCGAAGTGCATAAGCGGCTCGTCGCAGCCGAGATAGCCGCGGGCCAGCGTGAGTTCGCGCACCTGAATGCCGGATGCGGATTCGAGCCGTGCCTTCACTCCGGTGCCAAAGCGATCGGAAGCCGTGCCGACGAACTGCAGGGTGATGCGCTGGCCCATCTGGCTGTTGTTGCGATAAATGACCACCGGCTCGTCGAGCCTGATGCTGACGATGTCGAGATCGCCGTCGCCGTCGAGGTCACCGGCCGCGCAGCCGTAGCTCATGCCGAGGTAATCGAGTCCCCACGACTTCGAGACGTCTGCAAACTTCAGCCCGCCCTCATTGCGGAAGGCCATGTTCGGTTCCTTGAGCGGCGGCAGGTGTTTGTAGCGCTCCCACTGGGTCTTCTTCGGGTCCTTTTTCAACGCCTCGGGGTCATCCTTTTCGTTGAAGTTCCGGGACATGCCGCACTGGAGATAAAGGTCGTTGCGCCCGTCGTTGTCGAAGTCGCAGAGTCGCGCGGCCCATGTCCAGTTCGAGTTCGCGAGGCCGGCGAGGTAGGCTCCTTCGACGAACCGGCCAGTGCCGGCGTTGAGGAAAAGCGAGTTGCGCATGAGTTGCGGCGGGCGGGCATTTTCCATGAACCATTGCTTGTCGCCCATCGAGCCCATCAGAGTCTTCTGTTTGAAATGGTTGGTCCCCGACATGTCGGCGATGAAAAAGTCCTGGAGGCCGTCGTCATTCACGTCACCGAAATCAGCGCCCATGGAGAACCATGAGAGGTGACCGACCGCCGTCAGAGTGGCATCGGTGAAGGTACCGTCGCCGTTGTTGACATAAAGCTTGTCGGCGTCGTCGAAATCATTGCCCACCCAGAGGTCCGTGCGCCCGTCGCCGGTCCAGTCGAACCACGTCGCGGAAAGGCCGTGACCGCGGTGCTCGACTCCGGCCTTCTTCGTCACGTCGGTGAAGGTGCCGTTGCCGTTGTTATGGCAGAGGATGTCCGGCCGGCCGACCACCTGCGTGGTGAAGCCGGTCGCGCTCGTCTGGACGGCATCGTAGAATTTCTCGAATTCCGGTTTCACCCTGGGACGCCTGCCCGGCTCCATGAGGATCGTTTGCTCGTTCGGAAATCCTTCCGGCCGGTACCAGCGGTTGGTGAGGATGTAGAGGTCGAGCTTGCCGTCGCGGTCGTAGTCGCAAAACGCCGGAGTATGGCTGGCGTCGGTGAAATCGAGTCCATAAGTTTTCGCCTGTTCTGCGAAGGTTCCGTCCCCATGGTTGATATAGAGTTGATTGGGCGAGAGATAATTGCAGACGTAAATGTCGAGGTCGGCGTCGCCGTCCACGTCGGCAAAGGCGCAGCCGGTGCCCCATGCCTCGCCGCCATCCACCCCGGCCTTCGCCGTTACGTCCTCGAACTTCATCGGCCCCGCTTGGCGGAAGAGCTTGTTCCGGCCGGGACCGCTGGTCAGAAAAATGTCCGGCTTTCCATCCTTGTTGAAATCGCCAATGGCCACGCCTCCGGTGGACATCGCCGAGGCGTAGAGGTAGCGCAGGGCATGGCTGTCATCTATGGGATTGCCAAAATCGAGGCCCGTCTGCCCCTTTCCGAGTTCCTCGAACATGGCCGGCGTGACCGCGGACAGGGCGGCCAGCGGTTCACTGGTGATCTCCGCCGCGAGGGCGGAGCGGATGGGAAGGACTGCGCCAAAAATGGCGACGCCGCAGGCGGACAACAGTAGACGGGAGAAGGAAAGTGGCATGGGTGCTCAAGAGACAAAAAAAGCGGGGCAATGCAAGCATTGCCCCGCCAAAGATTGAGAGATGAGGCGCAGTGCTCAGGCGCGGCGGCGGCGCAGCATCAGACCGCTGAGCGCCAGAAGACCCGCGAAAGTGGCCGTGGTCGGCTCGGGTACGAGCGTCATCGCGGTTTGGATTTCCGCCTGGGTAAGCAGTGTGTTGTAGATCCGCACTTCATCAAGCATTCCATTGAACGACCCGGAGTTGTTGGAAGTGCCGATGGCGAGAGCGTTGTTGACGTTCATCCCGCCGGCATTGCCGCCGGCACCTGGTCCGATCACGAGGACACCATCGAAATAAACCGACTGCGCCTGGGTTCCCCCATCATTCGTGTAAGCAACATGGTGCCATGTCCCCACTTGGGAATTGATATTAATGCCTTGATCCGGCCCGAGGTCGTCCCCCCAGTGGCCGGTGTGCAACATCCCGGCCCTCGAACCATGATGGAGAGAATCACCAGCGATATTGCCGGTGGACCCGAAGATCATGTTGTCACCGGCGCCACTTGAGAAGTTCACCCAAGCCATAGCAGTGTAACTGACACTTCCAGTGATTCCCGCTCCGACGGCGCTAAAATTGGTAAGAATGAACGGGGCTGCCGTTAGGTTGTCGCCGTCAGCGTTTGGGGTGAGTCGCATCGCATTGCCACCAAAAGCGACGCCCGAAGCGACGATCGTGCCGCTGCCACCACTAGTGCCGGAGGTGAAAGTACCGTCAGTTCCGACCACGTTGTCAATGCTGGTGCCGCCGGTGAGCGTTCCCAGCGTGTTGCCGTCGAATGTGTAATGGATGACGAGTGCCGCACGGGAGGCGGGAACCATCGCGAGGGCGCAGACGGCGCTGAGAAGGACGAGAGAGAGTTGGCGTTTTTTCATGGTTGGTGGATTAAGCTAATTGTGGTGTGTTGGTGAACTGGTTGCCCGCTTTCGGACTAATATTCGTGCGTTTGTAGCGAAATGATGCCGGTTGGCAAGATAAAAGTTCCTTTTCGCAAAAATTTAATCCCCTTGGGCGATCGGCTGGTTGGTAAAGGGTGTTTCCATTCCTCAATGACTGGAGTGACCGTAACCGGGAAATGGGCTGAGTGGAATCACCATCGGACTTGCGCCACCTCGCCGCCCCAGGCAGTCTGCGGGCATGACAGACGAAACTCTCCGGGCTCACCTTCTCGCCGGCCACGTCATTCCCGCGCTGCCGCTGGCGCTGGATACGGCCCGGCAGTGGTCGGAACGCCACCAGCGGGCACTGGTGCGATATTATATAGCAGCGGGCGCCGGAGGACTGGCGGTGGCGGTGCATTCCACGCAGTTCGCCATTCGCGAGGCGAAGCACGGATTGTTCCAGCCGGTGCTGAAGCTGGCTGCGGAAACGATGGATGCGGAAGCCGGAGCCGGATTCCTGCGCATCGCGGGGCTTTGCGGGAAGACCGGGCAAGCGTGCGCGGAAGCGAGGCTGGCGGTCGGCCTCGGTTATCATGCCGGGCTGCTGAGCCCCGGGGCGTGGAAGGATGCTCCGGAGGAGGAATTTCTCGCACATTGCCGCACAGTGTCGGAGGTGATTCCCGTCATCGGATTCTACCTCCAGCCGGCGGTGGGCGGAAGGGTATTCTCCTACGACTTCTGGCGGCGCTTTGCGGAAATTCCGCGCGTTGTGGCCATCAAGGTCGCGCCGTTCAACCGCTACCAGACCGTGGATGTCGTCCGCGCCGTGACGGACTCCGGTCGCGATGACATCGCGCTCTACACGGGGAATGACGACAGCATTCTCACCGATCTGCTCACCACCTGGCCCGGCGGACGGCGCATCGTGGGCGGCCTCCTCGGCCAGTGGGGGGTGTGGACGAAGCGCGCCGTGGAGATGCTGGAACAAGTAAAAGCCGCGCGGGTGAATCCATCTCTCGCCACGGACTGGCTGACGAAGAACGCCGCCCTCACCGACGCCAATGCCGCCGTCTTCGATGCCGCGCATCACTTCCGCGGCTGCATTCCCGGCATTCTCGAAGTCCTCCGCCGGCAAGGTCTCGCGCCGTCGGTTTGCTGTCTTGATCCGGAAGAACAACTCTCCGCAGGCCAGGCTGAGGAACTGACTCGCGTCGCCGCAGACTACCCGTGGCTCACCGACGATGAATTTGTCCGCGAGAATCTTTCCACCTGGCTCTCATGAACTGCGAAATTCTCTCCGCCTCCGTCACTTTTCGCGAACAGCCGTTCTCAAAGCCGCTGCAACTCAGCAGCGGCACCATCACGGAAATAACAGAGGCGACCGCCACCGTGCGCGTCGCAGTGGACGGCCATGAAGCCGAGGGCCGCGGCTGCATTTACCTCAGCGACCTCTGGGCGTGGCCGGACCCGGCGCTTTCACACACGCATCGTGATGCCGCCATGCGCGAATACTGCACGCGTCTTGCGAGCTTAATCCCTGAACAAAATGACGGGCCGTGTCATCCGCTGGCACACGGAATGGGCATGTTGTTCCGCAGCCGTTTCGTTACTTC
>JANOZA010000555.1:0-4473 GCA_031429155.1 Verrucomicrobiota bacterium
GAACGCAAACGGCTCAACATCGGCCTCGATATGATCACGCCCGCCGACGTGTTCCTGTTCGACGAGCCCACGTCCGGCCTGTCCTCAAAGGACAGTGAGCACGTTCTCGAAATCATCCGTGGCCTCGCGCACAACAAGATCGTCTTCGTCAGCATCCACCAGCCGAGCGCGCGGCTGTTCCATATGTTCAACAAGGCCATCCTCTTGGATAACGGCGGCAAGCTGGTCTTTTTTGGTCGCCCGCAGGAGATGCAGGATTACTTCCGCGAGGCTTGGGAAGAGCAACTCGCCCAGCCCGCGCGGGACGCCGGCGTGCACCTCCCGCAGCCGGATTCCCACCAGCCGGAATTCATCTTCGATGTGCTGGAGACGCCGCTGCGCGACCTGGGAGGCGATGTGCTCTACGAAGAAGACGCCCGCGGTCACATGGCTCCGGCGCGACGCTTCCCGCCGGAATTCTGGCGAGACCGCTATCACACTCACATCGTCATGCGCGATGTGAAAGAGCCCGCGCTGCGCAATGACGAAACCGGCATGAGCGCCACCGCCGTGCCGCCTGCGCCGGCGCAAAAGGTGAGAACTCCACCGCGCGAGCGGCGCGTCCGGCTCGGTGTCATCCTGCGCCGTGCCCTGCTCAGCCGGCTGCGCAACCGCACCAACATGGCCACTACGCTCATCGAAGCTCCGCTGCTTGCGGTCCTCATCGCTATGGTTCTGCGCTGGTCTGAGGACGGAAAGTACACCTTTGCCTCCGCCTTCCACATCCCCACTTACCTTTTCCTCTCGCTCATTGTGGCCATGTTTCTGGGGCTCACCAACAGCGCCGACGAAATCATCCGCGACCGGATTCTCCTCCAGCGGGAGCGAAACTATAACCGAAACGTCTCCGGCTTCATTCTCGGGAAAATGATCGCCCTGGGGGCGGTCTCGCTGCTCCAAAACGTCATCTTTATCCTTATCGGAAACAAGATCCTCGAGGTGAAAGATATGTTCCTCAGCTACCTCGGCTGGATGTTTGCAACCTCGCTCTGTGGAGTCGGCATCGGACTCCTGATCTCCAGTCTGGTGCGCGATGCCAAAACGGCCCTCAACATCATTCCGCTGGTCCTCATACCGCAAATCATTCTCGGCGGCGCGCTCATCAAGTACGAGGAAATGAACCGTAACCTCGACTTCGCCTACTCGATCCGCCGCTGGTCCGGCGAAGATAAGGAGAACGGGCCGGACAAGCGCAGTGATCTCCAAGTGCCCTTCATAGGGAATCTAATGCCCCTGCGCTGGTCCTACGAGAGCATGGTTCTAGCCCAGGCGAATCTGAATCCGCTCAGCGCCGCTCAGGAAGAACTCAATGCACGCATTCGCCGTATAGTGACCCCTCCGGACGGGGCGTCTTCCCGTGCCCATGAACTCACTCCGCAGGAAGCCGAGCAACTCGACAACGCCAAGCAAGCCCTCGCCATCATATCGGGTCTGGAAGAACGGACTCCGCGCAAGCTCGCCCAGCGGATAGACGCCATCATGGCCGATGTCGAAGCCGGCACCTTCAGCCCGGAGAAGCACACCACCCCGGAGGAGTTCCGCACTGTCAGCGCCGAACAGGTTTTCGATAACCAGAAAATCCGCGATTTGTTTAGCAAAGCCGAGATGGAGCGCACGGACAGCCGGCGCTCTCAGCGTCCCAATGTTTTCTTCGGCCGCGACAAGCTCTACGTCATAAAGTTCAATCTCTTTGGACGTGAGTGGACGCTGCTCGATATGAAGGTTAACACCCTCGACTGGAACAAAATGGTCCTCGTCATCTGGATCCTTGGCCCGCTCGTCGTTCTTTACTTCGTCCTGCGACGGCAGTTGCGGAGGGTGTAAGGCCCAAGCACGGCGTCGCTTCATCACAAGCCTTGAGTGGCCCTGCGCGCAGTGCTATGGGTGACTGCCCCACGTTCCTCCCCTATGTATTCCTCCAGTTACGATCCCCGGAATCAACCACTCTTCCACCTGGGCGGATTTCCCGTCAGGCTCGCCCTTCTGCTGGTGCTGATCCATGTCCTGATGCTCTTCACCACCGCGATAGTGGGAAGGGAGATGAATACCTGGCTGGGAATGACTATCCATCGAAGCCTCGTGGACGATGCCATCGTCTGGCCGTCGTGGTGGCAATGGGGGACCTACATCGTCAATCATGTGCCGGGCACAATGTTTCTGCTCGACATGCTCTATCTTGGCTTTTTCGGCACTCAGTTGGAGCAGGTGATGGGGCGTCGTTTTCTGGCTGTGCTTTACGGAGCCTTGATCGCTTTGCCATCCCTGCTCGTGCTTGGTGGAGTGACTTCAGGTATATGGGGCATGTATGCACTGTTCGGAACGGGCGGAGCACACTTCTGCCTGTTCATGGCTATCGCCTTTCTTTATCCGAATGCATGTTTCTGGATTACTCCCATCAAAATCAAGTGGATCGCCGCAGCGCTCTTCGCCCTCTATATACTGCAATACATGTATCAGCGGGACGGCCTCGGTTGCCTCATTCATGTCTCAAACACGACCATGACCTACTTCATCATGCGCCGCTACGGCTTAACGCCGCGCTTTGAAAGGGTGGCCGAGGCGTTTTCTGCGGCACTGCCCCGCCCCCGCCGCAAGCAGCTATCGGCGTTGCCCTACACTCCAAAAATGGTCCCCCGTCCGGAATTGCGGGAGGATCGCGTGGTCGTGACGAAGATAGACGCAATTCTCGAGAAGATCAGCCGCAGCGGGCTCGACAGTCTCACAGATGACGAGCGGAAACAGCTCGAGCGCGCCAGCACTGAATTGAAGCGGCAGGACGGGTAGTCCGGGCTGGAATTTCTTTCCCGCCAGCCGGGTTGCTCGAACCATTGAACCTCAATGGTCGGGGCGGCCAGATTCGAACTGACGACTTCCTGCTCCCAAAGCAGGCGCTCTACCAGGCTGAGCTACGCCCCGTCGCGGATTCGCGGGGCGTTCCCGTGGAGTGGATTGCCTGGGTGCGCAAGCTGGCTTTTCGGCTTCCTGATCGGGTGGAAGTTTCCCCGGAATAATCCACCCTCCCCGGGTTTCCCACGCCCGGTATGGATTTTCCTCAACTCGTTGACTCGCACTACCGCGGACTGTTCCAGTTCGCGTTGAGCCTTGCGCGCAGTGAGGCCGACGCGGCGGACCTCACGCAGGAGACTTTTTTGCGCTGGGCGGAAAAGGGTTCGCAGCTTCGCGAGGCGTCGAAGGCAAAGTCGTGGCTTTTCACGACGCTTTACCGGCTGTTCCTCAACAGGCAGCGGCACGTGACAAGGTTTCCGCACGATGAAATCAGCGACGTGGAGAGCAAGCTGCCGTGCATTGAGTCCGATGCGGTGCGTGCGATGGAGGGCGGCGAGGTAATGGCTGCACTGGCGCAGATTGATGAGATCTTCCGGGCACCGCTGGTTTTGTTTTACCTGGAAGATCACAGCTACCAGGAAATCGCGGAAATTCTCGACGTGCCGCCGGGCACTGTCATGTCGCGGTTGTGGCGCGGCAAGGCGCTCCTGCGCGCCAAACTGGAGGACACGCCTGCTGCTGCAGGTCGCAAAGAAAACCGAATCATCAAAATGAAACCCAATTTCAAAAAGGAGGCCTGACATGAATGCCGAAGAAGCAAAACTAATCCTGCAATGCCGCAGGCCGCGCGGACAGGACGATCACAGTTCTGCAATCAGCGAGGCGCTGGCCTTAATCAGCGGGGACGCCGCCGGGATGGAACTACTGCGCCGGGAGGAGATACTGGATGCGCTCATCGGAGAGCGGTTTCGCAGCGTGGAACCGCCGGCCGATCTGCGCCGGAAGATTCTCGTGGGTGCCAGGGTTTCGCGCCCGCGTCCCGTATGGCAGCGCCCGGCCTGGCTCGCCGCAGCTGCAGCGTTCGCCGTCGCCCTCCCGACGGCGGTGAAATACTGGCCGGTTTCCGCGCCGGTCTTTGCGTCCGTTACACTGTCGGATTTCCGCACGGCGACGACACAGAAGCTCAATGCCGGGCACAGCAATTTCAAGCCGTTGGCCAGTCTTGATGAAGTGAATGATCATCTGGTTAAGAACACCCGGTCGAAGAGCAGCGTCCCCGTTCCTGGCAACCTTTGCCACTGCCCCGGCGGCACGGTGGGCTGCGAGATCTTTGACTGGAATGGCCGGGAAGTAACGCTCATCTGTTTCAACGCCGGCAAGGCGGGCACTGTTCACCTCTTCACTGTGGATGCCTCTGCCCTCAAGGACGGCCCTGGCGGTCCCATTTACAAACCGGAGAACGGCTGGCAGACCCGCTCCTGGATTGAGGATGGCCACCTCATGGTCCTCGCCGGCAGCGAGCGTGCGGCGACGGAGCAAGACCTGGAAATGCTGGCCCGGACGAACTGAGCGGCTATTTGGCGTCGCTCGCTTTTCGGGGATTCGCCAGTTCCTGGATGACGCCCTCAAGACCCTTCACGGCCTGAG
>JANOZA010000556.1:0-8344 GCA_031429155.1 Verrucomicrobiota bacterium
GGCGTTGAGGATGCCGACGAGGGTGACGTTGGGAAAGTGCAGGCCCTTGGCGATCATCTGCGTGCCGACGAGGATGTCGAGCTTGTGGGCTTTGAAGGCGGCGAGCGTGTCGCGCAGCGTGTGCTTTTGCTGCATGGCATCGGTGTCCACGCGGGCGATGCGGGCCTTGGGAAAGACTTTGCGCAGCGTCTCCTCGACGCGCTCGGTGCCGAAGCCTGCGAGGAGAATGCCGGGGTCTTTGCACTCCGGACACGCGCGCGGCGGGATTCGCTGAAAGCCGCAGACGTGACAGACGAGGCGCTCAAGTTTCTTGTGTACCGTCATGCTCACGGCGCAGTGATTGCATTTCACTGCATGACCGCAGGCGAGGCACTGCACGCTGCTGGCGAACCCGCGGCGGTTGAGGAAGAGGATCGTCTGCTCGCCTTTGGTGAGGCGCGAATCCATGGCGATGCGCAGCCGTTCGCTGAGCACCGAGGGAGAGCCTTTGCCGGCGCGGCTCTTCTCCAGCCGCATGTCAATGATGCGGACGAGCGGGAGCTTTGCGCCGTCCGCGCGTTCGAGCATGACGAGTGACTGATACTTGCCGCGCTGCGCATTGTGCCATGTCTCCAGGCCGGGCGTGGCGCTGCCGAGGACGATGGCGCACGGCTCCATCTTCGCGCGGACCACGGCGACATCGCGGGCGTTGTAGCGCGGCGGGTTGTCCTGCTTGTAGGAATTCTCGTGCTCCTCATCCACAATGATGAGCCCGATATTCTCCAGCGGCGCGAAAACCGCACTGCGCGCGCCGATGACGATGCGCGCCTGCCCTCGCTGAATGCGGTGCCATTCATCGAACCGCTCGCCCTGACTAAGATGCGAATGGAGCACCGCGACTTCCTTCTGCATGGCGGCGAAGCGGCTCTTGAATCGGTCCACTGTCTGGGGTGTCAGGGAAATTTCCGGCACGAGCACGAGGACGCCGCGCCCGCTCTCCAGCACGCGCTGCGCGGCCTGGAGATAGACCTCCGTCTTGCCGCTGCCGGTGACGCCGTGGAGGAGGATCGGCTTGGATTCGCGCGGATGCTCCACGGCTTTGAGCACCTGCTCCAGGGCGGCGAGCTGTTCGTCGTTCAGTGTGAGCGGCGAGGTGGCGATGAACTCATCTTCCCCGTGAGGGTCGCGCTGGACCTGCTCCTCCTCGATGACAACCCACGGCGTCTTCGCGAGCGCTTTGATCGAGCCGGCGGGAAATGCCGACGCCGGCAGCGGGCCGCCCGCGCTGCGCAGCGCTTCGATTATCTCCGCCTGCCGCGCGGCCTTGTGGCGCATCTTCGCCATCTCCTCCTCCGTCGGATCGGCTGCCAGCCTGATGATGCGCTTCACTTTGTCCTGATGCTTGTCCGTGCGCACGGCTTCCGGGAGCATGGCGCGCATGACGCTTTCCATCGGCGAGCAGTAGTAGCCGCTGACCCACTGGCCTAGCGCCATGAGCTTCGGAGTGATCAGCGGTCGATCGTCGTAGAGTTTTTCGAGCGGGCGGAGCTTGGAGACTTCCGCATTCTCCACCGGGTGAACGCCGAGGACGGTGCCGGTGACCGCGCGCTGGCGCAGCGGCGCGAGCACTCGCGAGCCCGGCGCCAGGGCAGCCTCCATGTTCGGCGGCACCGCGTAGTCGAATTCCAAATCCGCCGCGCCGTCGAGGAGCACCCGCGCCGCCGTCGCCGGCGGGGCAGGTTCCTCACGCGCAAAGGGCAGCACAGTTTCCATCATCGTCGCGGAGTTTAGCGGCCCGGGTGAAATGACAAGGCATTGCCACGGAAAGCAGGGTCTTCTGTCTATAGTTGGCGGGCTGACAGTTCTGGCGGGCGCAGGAGGATATTTTGGCAGCCTAACACGGGGGCCGGCCCGCAGCGGCAGGGTGTCGCGGAATTGCAGAACACGGACATGTTCTCATCTGACTTCCACAAGACGGCCCTCGACTTCTACAGCATCAGAATGGCGGGGCTTCCGTCAGGTTCTTTACGGCCTCCCATGCGGCGCGGGAATCTTCGCGGTTCAGGGGGGCTAGCGCGCCGCCGGTGGTGACCTGATGGGCGGCGTAGAGCCGGGCGAGAATATCGAGACTGGCGGCGGGGCGCTGGTCAGGGCTGACGTTCCACTGCCTGTGCCGGCCCTGTTCGTCCACGGTCAGGACGTTGCTGCTGTCGTCGCTCCACCAGGTGCGGCAGAGGGGGGCGGGGTGCAGCATGGGCGGTGCGACGGCGGTGCCGGCGGTGGCTTCCCAGACGCGCAGGGTATGCATTCCCGTGGTGGCCAGGAGGGTGCTGTCGGGGGAGAAAGCGATGGCGTCTATGGTGCGGTCGTGGCGGAGCAGCGGGCCGATGCGGCTGCCGGTGGCGGCGTGCCACAGATAGACGCACTGGCTGGTGGTGAAGCTGGCGATCTTCTCTCCGTCCGGGCTGACGACTGCGGAGACGATGCTGGCATCGTGCCGCAGTGGCGGGTAAAAATCGCGTCCGGTGGTGGCATCGCGGACGTGGAGCGCGGAGTCCTGCGGTTGCTGGCAGACGAGGTCCGGCTGGCCACGTTCGCCGCGGCGGCTGAAGGCGCCAGGGAACTTGAGCGACTGCTCATGCACCTGGTGGCGCAGCCACTCGATCTGCGCGGCGGCGGGCGCGAGCGTGGTTTGCGAAGCCGCGCCGTCGTGCGGCCGGAGATGCCAGAGCCGGACTTCGGGATCGCGGGTGCTGACGAGGATGCGGTCGGCGGCGGCATCAAGCGAGACATGCAGGGGATCGGTGCCCTGCCAGAGAAACGGTGTGAGGGCGCGTCCGCTGCTGGTGGACCAGAGCCGTCCGCCGCTGTCCAGGGCCCGGGTGAAGACGCGCAGAGAGTCGGCGGAAAACCGGGCGTCATTGCCCTGGGCGCCGTGGGTGGCGGTGACGAACACTTCGCCGCCTTCCGCCCCGGAAATGACAAAGCCCCCGCGCGTGGAGCGGGCCAGCATGGTCAGAACCTCCGTGCAGGATGCGGCCCGGATGTCGCCCAGCGCGGCGAATGGGCTGGCGGCCCCGCCGGTTTCCATATCCAGTTTCAGCCCGGAAGCATCCGGCGGCTTTATGATGACACTGCCGCTGCCTTTTTGCCATGCCACGAGCTGACTCCCGGCGGCGCAGGGCTGCGGAACGCCGATAAGGACTCCCGTTTCCGCATCCCACACGCGGATCATGCGGTCTGCCGCGCAGGTGAGGATGCGCCGTCCTCCAGGGCTCAGCCACGCCCACTCGACCGCCGCCGGGTGTTCCAGCACCGGGCCGTCAAAATCCAGAAGGGCAGGGGAAAAGCGGCGCGCTGTATTGCTGGTATATATAGCGAGCCTGTGCTCGCCGTCAGGAAAGAGCAGGGGGGCGCGGAGAAAGGCACCCGGCTTCTGACACAAATGAAGTCCGGTGGCAGCATCCCAAACCTGCACTCCACCCGCAGCCGCTCCGGCGATGACTCTCGGGAGCGCAGGATGCAGCACCGCATGCAGGACGGGGGCTCCGGCGTCCATGCGTGGCACGGCGGCGGTGCCATCACTCATTCGCCACAGGTGAACCGAATGATTTTCGCAGATCACCACGCGGTCCGGCACCGTCGGCAGATGCACGTCCTCGACCCATGCCGGATACCACACTTGTTCCAGCACTGGGGCCAGCCGGAGGATGGTGCCAAAGCGGATGCGGTTCACCCGGTCGCGCAGCGCATCACCCGTGCCGATGCGGATGGCCTCCGCCAGCGAAGGCAGGGCCCGCAGGGAATCCCCGCGCTCGATCGCGAGGACGGCCGCCGTGCTGTGCTGATCCGCGCGCCGGTGCTGGCTTTCAGTCGCCGAAGCCTCCGCCGCTCCACGGGCTTCGGCGAGTTCGACTTTGGACGTCACCATCAACCCTGCGATGATGATGGCCGCGACGGTGAGTGCCAGCCAGAGTGCGGCCGGCAGCGGATGTCGGCGCACCCATTTCACGACGTGCTCCACGGTCGAGACGCGGCGCGCGTGGATCGCCTGACCCGCCAGCCAGCGGTCCAGATCCTCCGCCAGAGCGAGGGCGCTGCGGTAGCGGTCGCCGGGATTTTTGCAGAGGCACTTTTGACAAATGGTCTCCAGGTCACGGGCTATGCCGGTGAGCCTCGGCGCTTGCTCATCCAGCACACGGCGCAGGACTTCCACCGGCACCTCACCGGCGAAGACCGGGTGCCCGGCGAGCAGTTCATAAAGAATGGTGCCCAGCCCGTAGATGTCGCTGGCCGTGGTCAGGGTGGCGCTTTCCCCGCGGGCTTGTTCCGGGGCCATGTAGGATGGCGTGCCCATCACCGCGCCGGTCAGCGTCAGGATGCTGCCGCCCGTGGCCAGCCGCGCTAGTCCGAAGTCGCTGATCCGCGGCTCGCCCGCGGCATCGAAGAGCACATTACCCGGTTTCAAATCGCGGTGCAGCACGCCGTGATCATGCGCGTGCTGCACGGCGCGCGCGAGCTGACCCGCGAGGGCGGCGGCCGCCCGCGGGGTGAAGCGTTCCTGCTGGAGCCGCTGGGCCAGCGTGCCTCCGGCGGCCAGTTCCATGGAGATGAAATAGCGCCCATCCGCCTCGCCCACTTCATAGACGGAGATGATGTGAGGATGGCTGAGCTGCGCGGCCACTTCCGCCTCCTGCCGAAACCTGCGGGCCACGGTTTCGCCGGGCAGCACGCCTTCCAGCACAAATTTCAGGGCCACCTCGCGGTTGAGCCGCCGCTGCCGGGCGCGCCACACCACGCCCATGCCGCCGCGTGCCAGTTCCTCGATCAAATCATATTCCCCCACGCGACGCGGCGGAACTGCCGGCGGCTGTGCTGCGGGCGGCTCCTGCAGCATCCCCGCGAAGACGCACGCCGGGCAAACCCCGCCGCGCACCGCTGAGCTGCCGCAGCGCGGACAGTCCGGCTCCTGTTTATCTGGTTGGGAGATCATCGCCATGTGGTTCGGAGTTTTCGCCCAAAGGATTCAACTTCGCAGCGCGCGAAACAACTCTTGAAGCTCCACCTCCACGTCGGCGGATGCCTGCACGGTCTCGCGGATTTCCTCGCGCACCATCTCCCCCATGCGCTGCCGCAGCCGGTGGACGGTGGACTTGAGTGCCGGCAGCGACAGGCCCAATTGTGCCGCTGCATCCGCCAGCGGCAGTTCGCCCCGATCGCCGTCGAGAAACACCCGCAGCACCGCATACCGTCCGCCGTGCCCGTCGGCGTCGCATTCCCCGACCAGCCGCATCGAGGCCCGCTCCAGCACCGCACACGCCCATGCGCGATCATATTCCTGCTCCGGCGTGCGACCCCCGGCGATGTGCGAAACCGGACCGCCCTCCGCGCCGGTTTCGAGGGACACCATCGCCGCGCCGCCGCCGCGCTTTTGCGCACTGCTGCGCCGGCGCAGGTCCGTCCAGTGGTGCTCCAGACAACCCAGCAGGTAAGAACGGAAGCGCCCGCGCGATGCATCGGCGCTGCCCACCAGTCCGCCGGCCACCGCCTGTTCAAAGAAGCTCTGCACCAGATCCTCCGCATCCTCCGGGGTCAGTCCCCTGGCCCGGGCCCATGTCCGCAGCGGCTGCCAATACCGCTCGCAGAGCCAGCCGAGGGCCGCCTCGCCCTCCGGGGTTCGCCGTTCCCGCGCCGCCAGCACCATGCTCCACCGCGTGGCCTGAAACTGGCCCGCGGGTTTGTCTTCGATGGATGCGCTGGTCATGGAGGCGCGCAGTTAACAGGAAACCGCAGCCCCGCGCAACACTCGCCAATGTTTTTTGAGTATTTCAGAATCCTTGCCGCCGGGACTGCGAACCGAACGGCATCCCGCTCGTCCTGTGCGTCCTTTTTGTCCCCTGCGTCTCTATGAAACCACTCCACATCCTCACCCTCCTCCTCTGCATTGTAACTGCGGCCCGGGCGGCGGACTACACCGTGAACACCCCCTTCGACAGCGGCAGCTACCTCACCGGCACGGGCAGCGGCACTGCGGGGAATCTGCGCTACTGCATTGCCCAGGCGAATGCGAACCCCGGCTCCACCATCACGATAGAGGGTCTGAATGTGATGCTGAATGGCGAGCTGCCGCCCATCACCGCTGGCATGTTGATCCAGGCCGCCAGCAACAGTTCCATCAGCGGGCTGAACGCCAGCCGCCTCTTTTTCATTGATGCTCCGGGAGCTACGGTCACCATTCAAAATATCCTCCTGCGCGATGCCCGGGCCAAAGGCGGCGATGGCGGTCTTGGAAGCGGCGGCGGCGGCATGGGGGCGGGCGCGGCGGTCTTTGTGAATGCGGGGGCGACAGTCTTGAACAACGTGCAGGTGCAAAACGTGAGCGCGCAGGGCGGAGCAGGCGGCGGATATGCCAACGGCAAGACGGGTGGCGGTGGCGGGTTGAGTGGAAATGGCGGATCGAGCAATGGCGGCGGCGGCGGTTTCCGTGGAGCGGGCGGGAGTGGGGGGCTCGTGGATGGTGGCATTAACGGAACCGCTGGTGGTGGTGGCGGCGGGATGGATGGAAGCGGTGCCAATGGCGGATTCCATGGCGGCGGTGGCGGTGGCGGCACCACGAATGGTAACGGCAGAATCGGTGGCGGCGGTGGTGGTGATGGCGGGACCAACTACACCAACAAAAACGGCTTGCCCGGTGGATTCTATGGTGGCGGCGGCGGTGCTGGCAGCGGCCAGTCCGTGAGCACCACAGGCGGTGCGGGCGGGAGATTTGGCGGCGGCGGCGGGAGCAGCACCAACTCCGATTCCAACGCTGGCGCGGGAGGAGAATTCGGCGGCGGCGGTGGCGCAGCTTTTAGCGGTGGCGGGCTAACCCCCGGAGCGAGAGGCGGTGCCGGTGGCTATGGAGCTGGCGGCGGGGGCGGCGGGGATCTCGGCGGAGCACCCGGATTTGGCGGCGGGTCCGGCGGGAAGACCAATATCGGCGGAGCACTCGGCGGCGGCGGTTCTGCTCTGGGCGGGGCTGTCTTCGTGCGTTCCGCCAACGGAGCCAGCCTGCGGACAACCAACACCAGCCTGCCCGCGGGTACACTCACGGCAGGACTTGGAGGCGCCGCCGCTGGCATCAGATCTGGAGCCAACGGGCAGGCCGCTGGCAGCTCGGTCTATTTCCAGGGAAATGGCAGCGATTTTGAAATCACCACCGACGACGCGGCCCGCACCATAGACGGCAGCATCGCCAGTGACACGGGCGTGGGCTTGCTCAAAACCGGCCTGCAAACGCTCACCCTCACCGCGGCCAATTCATACCTCAACACCACCCTCAATTACGGCACGCTAAAGCTCAGCGGAGCAGGCACCCTCGGCAAGACCACGGGCTTCCTCGCCACCTACCTCAGCGGCACCTGCGACCTCAACGGCACGTCCCAAACCGTCAGCGGCATCTTCGGCACCAACGGCGGGCAAATCATCAACAACGCCCCCGGCACCGTTTCCACCCTCATGATTTCCGGCGGCGGAAATGCTGACTTCGAGGGCTTCCTCCGCGATGGCGGCGGGCAGCTTTCCCTGACAAAAACCGGCACGGGCAGCCAAACCCTGCGCCATGCCAATACCCACACAGGCCCCACTCAAGTGCTCGGCGGCACCCTCATCCTCGACACCTCATTCAGCAACGGCCCGCTCATCCCCGTGGGCTCCACGCTCACCATTAGCAACGCCACCGTGCGCCTCACTGGCACGGCCTACAACGCCCTCGGGCAAGGTCCGGCAGTCATTCAAACAGGCGGCGTCCTGAGTGGTGAATCCACCGCCCAAAACGCCCACACGCTCGGCTTGCTCACGCTCCAGGGCGGCACACTCACGGGCGTGAATCCCGATGCTCAGTTTGGAAATTTCATGCTGGCTAACACCGTGACCGTCATGGGCAACACTGCGTCCACCATCAATGCGCCCGTGGTGAATATTCGCGGCCAGCGAACGTTTGATGTCGCCAACGGCACCGCGTCCATAGACATCACCATTTCCTCCGTGCTGGGCGACGATTTCATCACGCCAGGCGGTCTCATCAAGACAGGCACCGGCACCCTCGCCCTCACCGGAGCCAGCACCTACACCGGCGGCACCTTCATCAATGCCGGCACCATCGTCGCCGCGAAAGCGGGGCAATTCGCCACCTTTGCCGCAGGCAGCACCGTCACCGTAAACAACGGCGGCACGCTCCTCTGCGCGGGCAGCGACTCCCTCGGCTACTACGACGGCAACGCGAAAATCGTCATCAACACCGGCGGCATCGTCACCACCGACGGACAGTCTGGCCAAAACACCTGGCTCAACGACCTCACCCTCAATGGCGGCACGCTCACCTCCC
>JANOZA010000557.1:0-2763 GCA_031429155.1 Verrucomicrobiota bacterium
CGCCGACGGGCAGCAGGGCGATCATGAGGAGCAGGCTCCTGGTGAGAGTTGATCGAACTGTCAGGAGAAAGGAGGTGGCGGTATGTCTGGGCATGGTCGCGGGCAGTAATCCTGGCTTCAAAAAGCACAAGCCGGGCGGGACACGCATTGGCGCTGAGGTCTATCCTGCATTCTCTCCGCAGGTGGCGTGCCTGTTTGCGCATCCCCGCAGCCGCGGGCTGCTTTCGCGGAATTTTTTCAAGTTTGAAGTAACCGCGCCGACGATGCGCAGTCTTCATCCCGTGAATCACACCATCCGTGCTCACCATGAAGAATTCGCCCCAACTGCTTCTCGTCCTGCCATTCCTCTTTTCAGACATCCGCCCGGCAACTGCGGCGCTGGACTTGGACAACAACTCTCTCGGCGATGTCTGGGAGCAATACTACAACACGGGCACCCTGACGGCTGCTGCCGACGCGGATGGCGATGGGGTCACCAATCACCAGGAAAGCCTGGCGGGAACGAATCCTCTGAGCGCGACGTCGAAACTGGACATCACCGTCACTGCTGGAGGCAATGCCTCACAGCGAGTCCTGGCCTGGCCGTCGCTGAATGGGAAACTCTATACGATAGAGACCAGCACCAGTCTCACGGGATGGGCCGCGGAAGGCGCCGCGCAAAGCGGGACGGGGGCCACGCTCACTGCCACGGTGACACTGCCGGCGGGTGTGGAGCGGAAGTTTTACCGGGTGTCGTGTTCCGATAAAGACACGGACAACGACGCGGTGAGCGACTGGGAGGAAATGACGGCGTGCCTGAATCCGAATGCGGTGCAGACGACGCCGGGCATAGATGATGTCGTCGCGCTCGCGGCGGCACTGACCGCTGCGGGAAATGTGCTGACGGTGGTGACTGTAGATGGCCAGGCATACGAATCCGCGACGGGCACGAATGCGCCGGAGGGAGGACTGGTACGGCTGGTGCGCACCGGCGGACTGGCCGCACTGAATGTAGCCTTTTCAACAGCCGGACGTCCCGTGAGCGGTAGCGACTACACCCAAAGCTACAGTGGCACGGCGGCGTTCGCCTTTGGCTGCAACGCGGTAGATCTGCCGCTCAGTCCCGTCAAGGACACGCACCTGGAAGTGCCGGAGACGCTGATTGTTTCGTTGGTCAATGGAGCCGGCTATACCCTGGGAACCCCGGCCACGGGATCAGTGAGGATTGATGATTTCCAAACACAGACGGAGACTTTCTACTTTGCGCAGTTGGGTGCGCAGACGGGCGCGACGACGAACGGCAGCGGCTATGCGACCATTTGGCTGAGCGGCGACCACACCAGCATCCGCACGTCGCTTTCCTTCACCAGCCTCTCGTCTGCACAACCCGAGCAGGACGGCGCGCACCTGCATTATTCCCCGACGAAGGAAATCGTGCACCATCTGGAAAGCGGCCAGGTTCTGGACGACGTGTGGGCTTTTCCAGAGATGGGCACCGGCTCGCTGGCGAGCGATCAGGCGCTCCTTGATGCGCTGACGGGCAATCAGCTATACGTCAATGTTCACACGATGAACTACCCGAGCGGTGAGGTGCGCGGGGACTTCGCGCCCACTCAGGGGAGTATCACCTTTACGCCGCCGGCGGATCCGGGCGCACCGCCGACCTACAGCGGCACGGCGCTGGACCGCGACGTGGAGCGGTTCATCGCGCAGGCGACGTTTGGGGCGAATGATGCGCTCATTACGGAGGTGAAAACGAAGGGCTTCACGACGTGGATGGACGAACAGATGAATCTGGCGCTCACGCCGCAGTCCATGATGCTGCCCTACGTCAAGGCCTCCGACGACTGGCTCGTGGTGCGCGCCATTGCCGCAGGACTGGCGGATGACCGGACGCCGCTCTTTGACAGTCTCTTCAGCGGCTGGTGGATTCGCGCGGCGGCCGGGCGCGATCAGTTGCGGCAGCGCGTGTCCTTCGCGCTCAGCGAAATCTTCGTCGTCTCCATCGCCAACGATACCGTGCGAAACCGCCACTACGGCACCGCGGACTACATGGACACACTGGCGCGCAATGCCTTCGGCAACTTCCGCACGCTCATCGAAGACGTGACCCTGCATCCGATCATGGCCAACTATCTGAGTATGATCAAAAACCAGAAGTATGACCCCGCCACCGGCGTCAGCCCTGACGAAAACTACGCTCGCGAAGTCATGCAGCTCTTCACCATCGGGCTGGTGCAGTTGCATCCTGACGGCACGCTGAAGCTCAGTGCCACTGGCCAGCCGACCGCCACCTACGACAACAGCCATATCACAGAACTGGCCAAGGTCTTCACCGGCTGGAGCTATTCCAAAGCCCAGGCCAACGGGGCGCAGTTTCTCAGTCAGTGGAACAACGACGGCACCATCACCGACAACAACAACTTCAACTACGGCGGAGGGCTGCCCTATGGTCAGGCGGCGTTTTACAATCCGCTCAAGATGTTTCAGACGCGCCACGACACCGGCGTGAAGAACATCATCAACGGCGTGACCATTCCCGCGAATCAGACGGGCGACCTCGATCTCGACAACGCGATGGATGCGCTCTTCAATCATCCCAACACGCCGTCATTCATCGCGCGCCGGCTCATTCAGCGCCTCGTCACCAGCAACCCCTCGCGCGGCTACGTCTATCGCGTCGCCAACAAGTTCGTGAACAACGGCAGCGGCGTGCGCGGCGATCTCGGCGCAGTGGTGCGGGCCATCCTCACCGATTACGAGGCCCGCACGCAAACGCTGACC
>JANOZA010000558.1:0-1943 GCA_031429155.1 Verrucomicrobiota bacterium
CCTGACGTGGATCTGGTATTTGAGCGCGGTCTCGGTGTTCCTGCCCGGCGAAATGTGAACGATCCAGCCGTGCAGGCTGGCGAAGCGCTCTTCCGCCAGATCAACTGCGCCGCCTGTCACCTCCCGGATGCGAAAACGGGCGGCGACTATCCGTTCGAGGAATTGCGCGGACAGACCTTCCATCCCTACACCGACCTCCTCCTCCACGACATGGGCCCCGACCTCGCCGACGCCCGGCCCGACGGCGAAGCCACCGGCACGGAATGGCGCACCGCTCCGCTCTGGGGTCTCGGCCTCAACGCTACAGTGAACGGCAACCCCTTCTTCCTTCACGACGGACGCGCGCGCTACGTCACTGAAGCCATTCTCTGGCACGGCGGTGAAGCACTTGCCAGCCGCGAAGCCTTCAAAGCGCTCCCCAAAGACAGCCGGGCCGCGCTGGTGAAATTCCTGGAGTCGCTTTTGGCCCGCGGCCCTGCGTTTCTGAAGTCTCTGACCCGCTGTCATCCTGCGACTTGCCCCTGGGGATTTCCAGGTTACGGCGATGGATGGACACTACCTCTCCCGCCGCTCCCGACCGCTGGTCACTCGAATCCTGGTTCACCGCATTCGGTGCGCCGGACTACGTTGCTTTCAAAGAATCCATCGCCCGCGATCTTGCGGCGTTCACGGTGCCGGATCAGGCCGAAGCGCTCGCGCAGTCGGTAGCGGATTATGAGGCGCTGATGACGCGCTACTGGCATTTGAGTTCTTACCTCGGATGTCTTTCGGCGGATGATGCCAATGATGAAGCCGTGAAGGCAGACGAGGCGTGGGCGGCGATGCTGGATGCAGAGTGTTCTAAAATTAAGTCGGCACTGCAGGGCGCGCTGGCGGCATTGAGCACAGAGGCTTTCGCGCAGGTATTGGCAGTGCCGGTGCTCGCTGGCGCAGAACATAGCGTCCGCCGCATGAGGAAGGACGGTCGCCTGCAAATGACGCAGGATTTGGAGGCGTTGGCGGCAGACTTGAATGTGAACGGCCTGTCCGCGTGGGGCCGGCTCTATGATACGCTCACGGGCAAACTGGAGTTCCCCATGACGTTTCCTGATGGTCATGTGGAGACGGTGCCGATGGCCCGCCGGCGCGCGCTCATGTCGGAGCCGGACCGTGCGCTGCGCGAGGCGGCTTTTCGCGACGGGCAAAAGCCATGGAATGACCACGAAGTGACCCTCGGTGCGGCGCTCAACAGCATCGCAGGCACGCGGCTCACGCTCTACGGACGGCGCGGCGTCAGTCACTTTCTCGATCGTCCGCTATTCGACGGCGCGATGAGCCGGGCATCCCTCGATGCGATGCTGCACTCGATCCATTCCAATGTGGAACTCCCGCGCCGCGCTCTGCGCACGGCAGCGAAACTCCAGGGCACGCCAGCGCTGCATTTCTTCGATCTCGAAGCCCCTCAAGTCGCCGCGCCGGACGAGAAGCCGCTCTCGTGGGATGACGCGTGTGCCACGGTGGAACGCTCGTTCTCTGCGGCCTATCCTGCGCTGGGTGCTTACCTGGGCGACATGCTCGCCAATCGCTGGATCGAAGCCCAGGCTCGCCCCGGGAAACGCCCCGGCGCGTTCTGCACCGGTTCGCTGCTGAAGAAGGAGGAGCGCGTTTATATGACCTGGCACCACACGATGCACGACATGGTGACGCTGGCGCATGAAGTCGGGCACGCATGGCACTCTCGCGTCCTGCGCCCGGCCCGGTCGTTCGCTGCGGACTATCCGATGACGCTCGCGGAGACGGCATCGAACTTCGGCGAGATGATCCTGCTCGACGGCCTCCTCGGCGATCCTGCTCTGACGCCGCAGATGAAGTCATATTTGCTCGACCAGGAAATGCTGCGCGCCGCAGGCTATCTGCTGAACATTCCCATGCGCTATGAGTTCGAGCAGTCGTTCTACGACGAG
>JANOZA010000559.1:0-8511 GCA_031429155.1 Verrucomicrobiota bacterium
CGTCAACTTTTTGCATTTCTGCTGCTTTTCCTCACCGCGAAAGCACCTGCGCAGGACAAACCGAACATTCTGCTCATCCTCGCTGATGATCTGGGCTGGTCGGACCTTGGCTGTTTTGGCTCGCCGCTGAAGAATACACCGGCGCTCGACAGACTGGCGTCAGAAGGCGTGCGCTTCACCAATGCCTGCGCCGCGCAGCCCATCTGTTCGCCATCGCGCGCGGCGCTGATGACGGGACGCTCACCGGCGCGGCTGCATCTTACGGACTTCATTCCCGGACGGCGGGTGATGCCGTCTCAGCGAATGTTGAAGCCGGAGATGAAACAGGAACTGCCGCTGGAGGAGGAGATACTGCCGGAACTCCTAAAGAAGAACGGCTACGTGACCGGCATCTTCGGCAAGTGGCACCTCGGCGGCCAGGGATTCGGGCCGAAGGAGCAGGGATTCGATCATTACTTCGCCGGCAGTGCCAATACAACGCCATCCGCGACGGAGGGTGGGAAAGGTGAATACGAACTCACCGCAAAAGCCGGCGAGTGGATGGAGCAGCAGAAGGACAAGCCGTTCTTTTGCTATGTCGCGCACAACACACCGCACATTCCGCTCGGCGCGAAGAAGGAACTTGAAGACAAATACCGCAAGGCTGGCGCGGCCAATCCCACCTATGCCGCCATGCTGGAAAGCATGGACGACTGCGTGCGGCTGACACTGGAAAAACTCGACACTATGGGTCTGCGCGACAAGACGATCGTCATCTTCTTGAGCGACAACGGCGGCCTCAACATCGTGGAGGGAACGAACACGCCCGCCACAAGCAACAAGCCACTGCGGGGCGGCAAGGGCTGCCTCTATGAAGGCGGCGTCCGCGTCCCGCTCATCATTCGCTGGCCCGGCAAAGTGCCCGCGGGCAAAACGGAGAACACCGCCGTCATCAGCACCGACCTCGCGCCCACCCTGCTCGCCGCCACCGGCACCGCGCCTTCTTCACAGCCGTGCGACGGCGTCAGCCTCCTGCCGCTGCTCACCTCGGGCAAAGCACCGGAACGCGCCAGCCTCTTCTGGCACTACCCGCATTACAGCAATCAACGCGGCTTCCCCGGCGGCGCAGTTCGCACGGGTGAATGGAAGCTCATCGAGTCCTTCGACGACGGTCATGTGGAACTTTACCACCTCTCCGAAGATCCGTCCGAGACCCAGAACCTCGCGCTCTCGCATCCCGGCCGCGTCGCCGACATGCTCGCGGACTTGCGTGCCTGGCGCACGGAGATGAACGCTCAGCAGATGCGAGGAACGAATCCTGACTTCGATCCCCTCGCGACCTGGAACCTCATCGGCCAGGGACCGAAAGGCGCCATCCAACTTCCCGCCAGCCTGGCCGAAGTCCACGGCTCCATGCTTCGCTACGAACCGCCGCCGCACAAGAATACGCTCGGCTACTGGGTCCGCGCGGAGGACTGGGCCGCATGGGATGTGCAGGTGACCAGGCCGGGCGACTTCCGCGTCGTGATGCGCTATGGCTGCGGCAATGGCAGCGGCGGCAGCGAAGTGGACATCAGCATCGCCGGGAAGACGCTGCCCTTTGCCGTGAAGGAAACCGGCGGCTTCCAGAACTGGCAGGAAGTTGAACTCGGCAAAGTCACTCTGCCTGCCGGACGGCACACACTTTCCATCAAGCCGAAGCTGAAGAAGGGCGCGGCCGTGATGGACGTGCAACTGATCACCCTGAGCCCGGTTGCTCCGTGACCGGCGGAGCCCTCAGACGGGCTGCATCGGGGCTTGCGAACGGAGGGCACGCCGACTAGAGCCAGCGTCACCATGACAGACTTCCCGTGCATCCCTTCCGCCGAAACCGCCCTGCGGCTGATGGGGATGACCACGCCGCCGTGACGGAGCCAGTCTGCATTTGATGGACTGCCGTCGAAGTTTTGCCCGTTCAGGAATCCAATGAACGGCTTGTTCTCCGGTGGTCCGCGCTGCGGCGGCCCATTCCGGTCGCTGCGTCCATCTCACCACAATTTTTCTATTTCAGCCTCCTAATGAATCCAGCCCACGAAATCACCCGCCGACGCACCTTTGCCATCATCTCCCACCCGGACGCCGGGAAAACCACGCTCACGGAAAAGTTCCTGCTCTACGGCGGAGCCTTGAATCTTGCAGGCAGCGTGACGGCTCGCAAGAACCAGCGCTCCACCGCCTCCGACTGGATGGAGATGGAAAAGCAGCGCGGCATTTCCGTCAGTTCCACCGTCCTCCAGTTTGAATATGGCGGCTGTGTCGTGAATCTCCTCGATACCCCCGGACACCGAGATTTTTCGGAGGATACCTATCGCGTGCTCACCGCCGTGGACGCCGCGATCATGGTCGTGGACGCGGGCAAAGGCATTGAGAGCCAGACCCGCAAGCTCTTCGAGGTTTGCCGCCGCCGCGGCGTGCCGATCTTCACGTTTATGAACAAGCTCGACCGCCCGGGCCGCGATCCCCTCAGCCTCATGGATGAACTGGAAAGCGTGCTGGGAATCGCCGCCTGTCCCATGAACTGGCCGCTGGGAATGGGCACGCGATTCCGCGGTGTCTATGACCGACGGGCGAGCGCCGTCCACCTCTTTGAACGCACCGCGCACGGAGCCCATCGCGCGCCGCAAGTGGTGGGCGGCATAGACGATGCCTTTGTCAGGGAGCATGTCGAACCGGCGGACCTCACTGCCGCGATGGAGGAACTGGCCATGCTCGAAGGAGCCGGTGCCCCCTATGACCGGGATCGCGTCCTGCGCGGCGAACTCACCCCCGTCTTCTTCGGCAGTGCGGCGAACAACTTCGGCGTGCAAATGCTCCTCGACGCCTTTCTGGAAATGGCGCCCCCGCCCGGTCCGCGCATGGCCGGCACCACTCCCATCATGCCGGAAGACCCGGCCTTCTCGGCGTTCGTTTTCAAGATTCAGGCCAACATGGACCCGAAGCACCGCGACCGGATTTACTTCCTGCGCATCGTGTCCGGAACTTTTCAGCGCGACATGAACGTGCTCAACTCCCGCACCGGGCAGCGCCTTCGCCTCGCCAATTCGCAGCGGCTCTTTGGGCGCGAGCGCGAGACCGTGGACGAAGCCTTCCCCGGCGATGTGGTGGGCGTCGTGGGGAATTTTTCACTTCGGATTGGCGACACCATTTCCGAAAAGGCCGATTGTTGCTTCGACGAAATCCCCCGCTTCGCCCCCGAGTGTTTCGCGTGGCTCCACAGCTCCTCACCTTCCCACGCCAAACGGTTTCGCGAGGGACTGGATCAACTGCTCCAGGAGGGCGTCGTGCAGCACTTCACGCAGCCGCAGGCGCAACAGCGGGTGCCGCTGCTCGGGGCAGTCGGGCCGCTGCAATTTGAAGTCGTGCAATACCGGCTCCTGTCCGAATACGGCGCCGAGTCGCGCCTCGAAAACACTCCGTGGCAGCACGCGCGCTGGTTGCAGCGCCGCGACGGGAATCCGGTCGTCGAGCGCGACTTGATGGTGCCCGCCGAGACCACGGTGACGCGGGATGCCGCCGGAAATGCAGTCCTGCTCCTCGCAGCGACCTGGACACTGCGCTTCTTTGCCGAGCGAAATCCTGACATCGAGATCCGCGAAACTCCGCCCGCCTGAAGCCCGGCAATTCCACAGCCATCCTAACTGTCGAACAACGCATCACTCAGGTGAGCGGCGACGCTCACCGGCGCTGAAATATCTCCAGCAGATAAGCCAGCTCCGCTTCCAGGTCTTCATTGGTGAGCACGGTGCGCGCGACTTCCGCACGGACGATCTCGCGCAGGCGCTGACGCAGGCGGAAGACCTGGAGTGACACCGCCTGCTCCGTGATGCCAAGGCTGGCAGCGAGGCTGGAGTAGGGCGTCTTTGCCTGGACGGTCACCACCGGTTCCAGCAGCATGTAGGCTTCGCCTTTGCCGGCGCGCTGCTGCTGCTCGCGCAGCTTCGTGATCGCGGTGGCGAGGACGAGTTGCGCCCAGCGGCGGTCGTAGGCTTCGTCAGGCGTCAGCGAAGGATCGGCGGGCAGCGAGGCCTCAGCGTCTTCCAGGGAAATGGCCAACCTTCCGCCGCCGCGGCGCACAGCCTGATCGTGACGATGGAGGTTGGCAAGGTGATGCCCGAATCCTCCCAGCAGCCATGAGCGAAAGCGCCGTCCGTCGCGCTGCACATTGGAGAGACTGCCACGAGCTAGAATGGTCTGCAGGAATCCCTGCACAGCGTCTTCACAGACTTCCGGCGCGTGGCCCTTGCGCCGCGCGAAGGCATAGAGCGGCTGCCAGTAACTGCGGCACAGCTTTTCCAGCGCCGGCACTGCGCGCGTGGCATCGGAGCCGGCGGCGAGCACCAGCGTCCATTCGGTGGAGGGGAAGTGTCCGGGGAGAGAGTCGGCGGGCATCGCGGCGAGTGTGCCCCGCGGCGGGCGGCGCGCAAGTCTTGCCTGTCGCACTCGGTGGAGGGTCTCCCGTCCTTTCCATTTCTCTGTCTCCGTCAGCTTCCCTTTTGTCCACAGGCTGCATCCCAGTTCATCACCTTGCTGCAAGACCGGCCTCAGCGGCGATGCGATCGGCCCCGGCGGGCAGGGCTGCCGCCGTGGCGGTTGCGGCGGCGCGGTCGCGGGTGGCCCATTGGCGGAAGACGGCGATGAGGGCGGGCTCGCGCAGGGGTTCCGGGAGTTGCTGCGTCCGGGCGACGGCGTGGTCGGGATTCGTTTTGGCCCAGTGTTCGTAGATGAGCGCGGTGTAGAACGCTGCGTGCGGCGTGGGGGGGAGGCCTTGCACCCAAGTGGCGGCGCCCTCGGCGTCGGCTTTCACCCAGTCGGGAATGAGGCGACCGAGCAGGCGCACTTTCACCGGGCCGTCCGGCAGCTTCGCGGCTTCCGGGCCGCCCAGGGCGGGATACTTCTCGCTGAGCCGCCACAGCGAAGTGTCCATGAGCGCGTCCTTCATTGGCGGCGGTTGCTTGACGGCGAAAGCGAAGGCGGCGCGCGCTTCTTTGGCGGCCCAGGCGTCGAAAAGCGCCGGCAACATTTCCGGCAGCAGGCCGGGGGTTTCGGCGGCCAACCATGCCGCCTCGCCGTGCGTGCGTCCCTGCCACTCGGCGACGATGCGGGCGGCGGCGCAGCGGAAATTTCCGGCGGGCAGTTGCCCCAGCGCGGCCATGCAGACGTCCGGCGGCGCGGTCTTCAATGGCGTGAGGACATTGTCGAGCATGTGTGGTCTGTTGTGGAGATGCAGGCCGCTCGCCCACAGCAGCGCAGCCGTAGCGTCCTTCCGCGACCAGTTCACCGCGAAGGCATCCCGGAGACCGTCGCAGAGCGAACCGCCCGGCAGTGTCTGCAACTCTGCCGCCAGCGCGGCGTGATCGGTGATGGTCCAGCGGTCGGCGGAGGGCAATGAGATCGTCGCCGTGCGGGCCATGCGGCGGATAACCGGCACGGCTTTGATCGCGTCGCGGACGAGCAGTTGATGGAGCATCTGGCCGCGGATGTCCGCAGTGGGAAGGTGCGCAGGCACGGTCTCCACGGCGGCAAGGGCAGCATCGGGATCCTTCTCCATCCATGCTTTGAACAAATGGGTGAGGAACGAGTCCGGCAGCAGATGGCCGTCGTCGTCGAGGCGAATCACGAACCCCGGCCCTGCGGGCAGCGGCTTTTGCCAGCCGGGCTGCCGGCGCAGTTCCTCATAGCACGCCGCAGGATCGGCGGCGGCCCAGCGCGACCAGACGACGGCCCTGCTGAACGCCGCATGATCCAGCAGCGCGCGCCAGCCGGCGGGCGTGCCTTTTTCCACGTCCTCGATGGTGGCCGCCGCGCGCTTCTTCGCAGCGGCGTCCGGCTTGCCTGCTGCGGAAAAACAAAGCACCGCTAGCGTGGCGGACGCGCACCACAGCCGGAAGGTGGAAGTGCAGAGCGTCGCTTTCATTGGAATCGTTTGAGCCATCGTTCGCGGACCACCTCCGGCACGTCGTGGGCGGTTTCGTTGATGAGCCTGACAGCTTCGCGACGGAGGGCCAGCGGCCAGCGTTGCATGATGCTGTCCTGTGCCTGCTTCCGCTGGTGCGGGCCGGCGATGAGCAGACTCCACTGCCACGCGGCGATGGGGTCCTGTTCCACCTGGCCGGCGAATCCGATCGCCAACTTCTCCTTTACGGCGGGGGTCTGAATACCGGCGAGAAGTTGTTCCGGCGGCTCATTCCGTTTCCGCAGGCTCGCGGCGACACGCATCGCTTCATGGTCGTGCCGTGTTTGTTCATCCTGAATCTGTGCGATGTAAGCGAGCGCCGCGGCGTCGTCCGGCGCTGCGCGAGCCAGCGATTCCAGCGCGCTGTCCCGGTCTCTGCCCGGAGGCAGGCGGGGCAGCAGAGTCTCCAGCCGACCGCTGCGAATCTGACTGGCCGCCGCGCTCAGAAATCGCGCCGTGAGTGCCCGCGCCGCTGCTGGCGGGAGTTTGTCCAGCACGCTGTCCTGTTCCGCGGGGGTGGCGTTGGCGGCCAGTCGCTGGGCGAAATCACCGGTCGCCACGCGCAGAGCCACCTTTTCCGGCAGTGCCCCCAGCCATGCCGCGGCGGCTTCCGCGTTCTGCTCCCAAAACTCCGGAAACACCCCATTGGCCGCGTGGGACAGACCGGCCTCCGGGTCCGGCTGCGTGCCGATTTCTCTGGCGAGCCATGCCGCCGCCGCGGCGGGATCGGACACTGCGTTGTCGCCTGAAAGCGCAGGGCACAGCAAACGCCGCGCGCCGACGGGCATCCGCTCCGCCAGCGCCAGCGCGGCTGCGAAATCAGAAGCGACCAGACCCTTAAGCAGCAGTGGATCGAAGTTCGCCAGCCTGGTCAGCAGATCAGGCTGCTTCTTTTCCAGTGCGGCAATGAGCTGCGGATACAGGCCGCTCACATCGGTATCACGCGGCAGTTGGCGCGCCAGCACGGCCTCCGCGAGTTCCACGGCATTCACCTGCAGCCAGTGTTCGCAGCAGAGCTGGCCAGGCTTGATTTGGTCTGAGGGAAACTGCGGACTCAGTTCCGGCGTCGCCGCCATGAGCCAGGCCTTCGCGGCGCGGAAATCCTTCGCCAGCCAGCGCCGGAACGCGATGGCCGAGTAGCGCGGCGACTGCATGTCCCGCTCCGCGTCCTTGAGTGCAAAGTAAGCCTCCGGATGCTCCATCGCCAACCGCTCGCCCGCGCCCTTGAGCGCCGGCACACGCCAGGGACGGCCCTCCGCATGCTTGAGCGCGTGCGCTTTCCCCCGCGCCGCCAGTGCAAAGAACACGCGGCGGTGCGGCAAATACCCCGCGCCTTCCCAGTGGTCCGTGTCCCACTCCGTCCCCCGCCCCGATGCCGGATTCCCCTCCAGTGCGCTCAACGCCCCGGCGGTATCCAGCACCGCCCAGCGGTCCCACACCGCCTCAGTCTTCAAGCGCCACACGGCATCCCGCAGTTCCGTCTTTTGCAACTCCTGCCACGCCGCCTGCACCGCGGCGATGTCTTTCAGCACCGGCTGCGCAATGACCACCGCCGTCCGCGCCGGGTCGGCGGGTTCCGGACTTGCCGTCAGCCATGCCGAAGAGCCGGCGGCAGCGCAGGTCGTCAGGATGATTAATCGCTTCATGCGCCCGTGTATGGCACCGGGAGCCCGGGGTGTCAATTTCCGTGTCCCTCGATGTTAACCGGAAACTATGTCGCCTGACCGCCGCCGGGGCCACAACTGCGGAAACACCGCGACAAAGGCGATAAGCATGCCCACTGCGGCCACGGGATTTCCCCGGCGCGCCGACTTCGGCGACGCGAGCATCTTGTGAACAGGACCGCGGCGGGCGGCGCGCAAGTCTTGCCATCAGAGAGTTTTCCGCCGGGATGGAAGATGCCTGACGATCTCAACCACGCCGCCCGGCAAAGCCACGCCGCCGCCGCGGAAGCCAACGCCGCGATGAGCAACGCCTGGCCGAACCACAGCCCGCGTGCAGCGCGACGCAGAGAGAATAGCGAGGACGCTGGCGGACATCGCCAGGCTGGAAGCGGACGCGAGGTGACGCTTTGCTACAGCAGTCCGGCGCTCCAGTTTCGGCGCATTTTTTGCAGAATTCCTGAAATACCGGCGTTGCAAACCCGCGGTCACAAAGCCGGCCGGATGAGCAGGCGGGCGACGCGGCGGCGGTTGGCGGGCGGGGTGAGGGGGTCTTCGAAGGTGACGAGTTCGAACTCAGGATTGATGTCGATGAGCGCGAAGCGGCTGGCAGTGTGCGTGGTCCATGCGACGAGGTCGCTGGAGAACTGGAGGTCGTAGATCAGGACCGGCGCGCCGGGTGGCTGCTTGCGGCGGGGAAATTCGACGCAGTAGCGACCGGTCCCGGGATGAATGAAACCGCGCAGCGCGGGCGAGCCGCCGGCGACTGCGGGGTCGTGGCCAAAAGCAAATTCCAGCAAGTTGGTTTGTCCGTCGCCGTCGGGGTCGGCACCTGGCTCGCGATTCGCGCCGGTGAGCGCAGGAAAGCCCGCAGCCCAT
>JANOZA010000560.1:0-2328 GCA_031429155.1 Verrucomicrobiota bacterium
CGCAGGGGATGAGGAATTTCGCCTGGATGCTGGTCTCCGTTATCATCGGCAGCACGCCGATGAAGCTGACGATGCTGGTGAGCATGATGGCCTGGAAGCGCGCCACGCCAGCTTCCCGCGCGGCGTTGATCACGCTCTGCCCGGCGCGGCGGTGGCGATTCACGAACTCGACGAGCACGAGGCTCTCAGTCACGACCACGCCGCTCAGCGCCACGATGCCGATCATGCTCATGATGCTGAGTTCAAATCCGAAGATCACATGGCCGATGACCGCGCCGACCATGCCAAAGGGGATGACGCTCATGACGATGAGCGGCTGCACATAACTGCGCAGCGGGATGGCCAGCAGCACGTAGATGCCGAAGAGCGCGAGCACGCCGCCGACGGCGATTTGCCCCATGTCCTCGCGCTGCTGTTTTTGCTCGCCCTCGAACGACCAGGTGATGTCAGGGAACTCGGTCTTTAGCTTCGTAAGCGTGCCGTCGGGCGCAGTGAGGGCGGCAGCGATGGAGTTGGCGTTCGCGCCTGGGACGGCGAGGTCGAGATCGCAGCTCACCGTCATCGCGCGATCTCGGTCGCGGCGCAGGATGTAGCTGTAGCCGCGTCCTTCGCCGGGCGCGGCCACGGTGGTGAAGGGCACCTCCGCGCCCAGTGGCGTGCGGATCTTCATTTGCGCCATGCTCTCGGCGGAGTGGCGCTCGTGCTGCGGGTAGCGGACCATGACTTTCACTTCATCGCGGCCACGCTGGAGGCGCTGCACTTCCTCGCCGTAGAATGCCTGACGCACCTGCCGCGCCACGTCGGCGAGGCGCAGGCCGATGGATTCCGCCTGGGGAAGGATGTTCAATTTCAACTCGCGTTTCCCCTCGCGATTGCTGTCCGTGATGTCGGCGGTGCCTTTCACGTCTGCGAGGCCCTGCTTCACAAACTCCGTGGCCTTGAGCAGTCGCGTCAGGTCGCTGCCGCGCAGGAGAATATCTATCGCATTGCCACTGTTGGAAGTATTCGCGAGGAAGCCCAGCTCCACCGCGCCGGGGATGGGGCCGGTGAGTTCGCGCCAGCGCGCGATGATGGTATCGGCCACCACATCGCGGTCGGACGCGGCGAGCAGTTCGAGCGTGATCTCGCCGATGTTGGAAGCGTCCGCCGTGCCCACCGGATTGAAGCCGACCTTGAACGGCTGGCTGCCCACGGTGCTGAGCATGTGCTTGAAGATAGGCTCACCGTTCATGCCCTTGAACTCGTCCTTCAGCTTGTGAGCCGCGGCTTCCATGCGGGCCACCGCCTCCTGCGTGGTCTGCACCGGCACGCCGGGGGGCAGCGTGATCTTGGCGGAAATGATCTCGGCCTCCACGCGCGGGAAAAACTTGAAGGGAATCCAGTTCCCCACCACCAGCCCGATCACGACGACCAACGCAGCGATGAACGCGGCCAGCGTGGCGTAACGCCAGCGCAGGGCGAGTTCCAGAAACGGCCGATAGAAGCGCGCGATGAAACGGCCCGTGGCTCCGCTCACTGCTCGCTGCACGCGAACGACGAAGCGCACGATGAAGAACATCTGCTCCAGCGACTTCTCGGGCTTCAAGTGCGACAAGTGCGCCGGCAGGATGAGGTTCGTCTCAATGAGCGACACCAGCAGTGTGGGAATGACCACCCACGGAATGTTCCGCCAGATTTTTCCGCCGACGCCCTCCACGCCCAGCATCGGCATGAAGGCGACGATGACGGTGAAGACGCCGAAGATGGCGACGACCATCACCTCATAAGTCCCGCGCGGCGCTGCCAGCTTCGCCGGCTCGCCGCGTTCCATGCGCGCGTGAATATTCTCGCCCACCACGATGGCGTCATCCGTCACGATGCCGAGCACGACGATGAACGCGAAGAGCGAGATCAAATTCACCGACACATCTACCATCGGCAGGAAGATCAACCCGCCGGCGAAGGCGATCGGGATTCCCAGTCCGACGTGAAACGCGAGCGCCGGCCGCAGGAAAAGCGACAGCACGAGATATACCAGCAGGAAGCCCTGCACCGCGTTGTTGAGCAGCAGGTCAATGCGGCCCTTGAGCAGCAGGCTCAGGTCATTCCACACCTCCAGCTTCACGCCGTGCGGCAGGCGCTCCGGCGCGTCCTTGAGCCACGCCTTCACGGCCTCGGCGACCTCCAGCGTGTCCTCGTCGCCGCTGCGGAAAATGTTCACCACCACCGCCGGATGCCCGTCAAAGCGCGTGAACAAATCCACGTCTTCAAACCCATCCACCACCTTCGCGATCTCCTTCAGCAGCAGCCGCGTCCCGTCCGGCCTGGTGAGAACCACGATCTCCTCAA
>JANOZA010000561.1:0-7270 GCA_031429155.1 Verrucomicrobiota bacterium
CCCCCACATCACAGGCGATGGGCACGCGGACGGACACATCGCCTGTTGGATAGAATGCCATGACCGGGGGTTTCACCCCCGGCTATTCATGGGCGAACCGCGCTGCGGTTCATGGTAGGAAATGAACGCACGAAGGGGACCGCGCGGCGGTTCATGGTTGGAAATGAACACGCCAGGGGAACCGCGCTGCGGCTCATCTTAAGAGGTGACTTTCTTCGATCCTCTTACCAGCGGCCCGGGCCCTTTTTTGGGGGGCCGTAGCGTTTGGGGGGGCCGCCGGGGCGGGCGGGGCCGCGGTCGTCTTCACGACTGCGGGACGTTCCGCGAGGGGGGGCGTCGCGGCGTTCTTCGCGCTGGAAGGGACGGGCTCCTCCGGGGCCGCGACGGTCTTCGGCACCGGGCGGACGGCTGAAAGGACGGGGGCGATCGTCGTCGCGGCGGAATCCTCCTTCGCGGGGGGCGTCACTTCGCGGGGCATCGCCGTAGCCTCCGGGTTTTTTGTAGAATCCACCGGGCTTGCCGCCGAATCCACCCGGCTTGCCGCCGTAGCCTCCGGGCTTACCGGCGAATCCACCAGGCTTGGGGGTGAACCCTCCGGGCTTGCCGCCGGGGCTGGAGGCTCTATCGCGGAATCCCCCGCGGCCTTCGCCGGGCTTTCCGCCTTTTTTCTCCCACGGACTCACTGCGGTGCGGGAAAAATGGACCTTCATGGATTTCCCGGCGAAATCCTGACCGTTGAGTGTGCTCACGATTTCAGGGGCCACGTCCGCACGGACCTGCACATCGCATTCGTTGTCGTGCAGTTTGATCAATCCGACGGACTTTCCTTCAAACTGGCCGCTCTCGGTAATGGCGTCCACGATGTCCCGCGGCATGATGCCGTCCTCTTTGCCGAGGCTGAAGGTGATCCACTTATAACCCGTGGCCGGAGCCGGGAGTTGGCGGGGACCGCCGGGGGATTTGTCGGGATTGGGCTGGGATTTGAACTGCGAAGCTGCGCCACGGGCGCCGTGGTCTTCGTGTTCCAGCTCCACTTCCTCGACTTCGGCGTCAAAACGGGCCGCCGCGCGTCCTTTCGGAGCCTTTGGTTCCATCGGAACACCCTCCTCGGGAATTTCCCGGACCACAGGGGCCTTCTTTGCCGGCTTTGCGGCGACTGGTGTTGAGGTTTCGGGCTCGGAAGGGGCGGAATCATCGGCGGGAGTCTCCTCCTCGGGAATTTCCCGGGCCGCTGGGGCCTTCTTTGCCGGCTTGGCGGCGACTGGTGCTGAGGTTTCGGGCTCGGAAGGGGCAGAATCGTCGGCCAGTGTCTCCTCGGGGGCGATTTCTTCGACAGGAGCAGCCTTTTTAGCGGCTTTTGCAGTCTTCGCAGGGGCTGGGGCGGGAACGGTTTCGCTCAACGGAGAAACAGGGTCGCTGTTTGTGGGACCAGATTCGCTCTGCGGAGAACCAGATTCGCTCTTTGTGGAACCAGATTCACTGTTTGTAGAACCAGAGTCGCTCTGCGGAGGACTGCCAGCGCTTATGGTGTGACTCGGTTCCTGTTTTGCAGGACCAGAATCGCTTTTTGTGAAACCAGAATCGCTCTTTGTAGAACCAGTAGCGCTCTTAGTGGGAGCCGTATCGCTTTTTGCAGGAACAGTCGCTTCCTTTGCAGGACCAGTAAGGCTTTTAAGGGTCACAAATGAGTCGCTCTCTTCATGCGAAGGGGATGTGGCTTCCTCTTCGAGCATGGCGGCTTCCCGTTTTGCGGCTTTGGCTTCCTTTGTAGAGGATTTGTCTTCTGCGTAAGGGCGTTCTCCGATCGCATTAGACGATTCGGGTTCCGCAACAGGCGCTGGTGGGGCCACAACAGGGGCCTTTTTGATCACAGGAGCGGGCTTGGGTGCCACTTTCGCGGCTGCGGGCCGGATGGGAGCAGCGTCTTTGCGGGCAAAAGGGTCGGCTTCGCCGGGCTTTGGCGTTTCGATTCCCTCGGCATCGAGCATGTGGTGAAACATGGCGGCCGCGAGGTCCGTGGCGGAGTGTCCTTCGTCCATGAGACGGTCTATATATATACCGTGGACGCTGTGCTTGCCGGACTCGAGCGTGTTGCGGATCTTGTCGAGCACTCCGGACATGCGCTTTTCCTCCACCTGATCCCACGTCGGGACGTAGCCGCGGCGGATGCGCATCTTGGTGAAGCGCTCGACGTTTTGGAGGCGATACACTTCGCGTCCGCTGATGAGCGTGAGGGCGACGCCTTTGCGCCCGGCCCGTCCGGTGCGTCCGATACGGTGGACGTAGTCTTCAGGATCGTAGGGGAGATCGAAGTTGATGACGAGGTCGAGGTCATCCACGTCAATGCCTCGTCCCGCGACGTCGGTGGCGACGAGAATGTCGAATTCGCTCTTCTTGAACTTGGCCATGGTGCGCGTGCGGAGCATCTGGCTGATGCCGCCATGCAGTCTGTCGGCCTCATAACCGCGCGCGATGAGCGCGTCCGCGAGGTCGTCCACGGTGCGCTGCGTATTGGCGAAGACGATAGAGAGACGTGCGTCATGAACATCAATGAGGCGGGTGAGCGCATCGAGCTTGGCGCGCGGCGGAACGTCGAAGTACACCTGCTCGACCGTGGGGACGGTCATGGCGGTGCTTTCGATTTTGATGTGCTCCGGGCTGCGGGAGAACTGTTCGATGAGGCGCTTGATGGGCGGGGGCAGGGTGGCGGAGAAGAAGACCGTCTGTCTTTCCTTCGGCGCGGAGGCTAGGATGCGCTCCATGTCTTCTCTAAAGCCCATGTCCAACATGCGGTCGCATTCGTCGAGGATGGCGAGCTTCACCTCTGAGAGGTCGAGCGTGCCGCGCTGGAGGTGGTCAATGACGCGTCCGGGAGTGCCGATGACGATCTGTGGTCCCTTGCGAAGCTCGGAGAATTGCCGGTCATAGCTGGCGCCGCCGTAAATAGGGACGGCGTGGACTTTCGGACGGAAGAGGGAGAGGCGCGCGAACTCTTCGGCGACCTGAGTAGCCAATTCGCGTGTGGGAGTGAGGACGAGGATTTGGACTTTCCGGTCGGTGTCGAGACAACGCTCGATGGCGGGGATGGCAAAGGCCGCGGTCTTTCCGCTGCCCGTGGCTGATTGACCGACAACATCCTTCCCTGCCATAATGACAGGGATGGCGGCGGATTGAATGGGCGCGGTTTGCTCGAAGCCGAGCTTTTCCACTGCCTTAAGGATCGGCTCCGATAAGCCGAGTTCAGAAAAGAGACGCTTTTGCATGGATTCTCAGCTTGGGGGCGGAAAGTCTGGAGCGCCATGAGTATTTTCAGTTTGTGCCTGGAGCCTCCGGCGGCATAGTCGGAGCTATGTTTGAGATCAGGGATAAACCGAAGAATGTCGAAAAGGCGCTGCTCGTGGGCGCCTTTTTTGATACCCGCAATAAAGAGGAGGCCGCAAGTCTGCTGGAGGAACTGGGCGATCTCGTGGACACGCTGGGCATTCCCGTTTCCGAATCCCTGCTCGTGCATGTGAAGGACTCGAACCGCAAATACCTCACCGGCAGCGGCAAGTGTAAGGAACTCGTCGCTCATGCGAAGGCGACCGGCTGCGACGTGATCATTTTCGACAACAACCTCGCGCCCATGCAGCAGCGCGCGTGGGAAAAGGAGGGCGACATCACGGTCATAGACCGGGAGGAGGTGATCCTGGATATCTTTGCGATGCGGGCGCGCACCGCCGAGGCGCGCCTCCAGGTGGAACTCGCGAGATCCCAATACGCTCTGCCCCGTCTCGCCCGCATGTGGAGCCACTTGGACCGTCAGGGCGGCGGAAGTGGCAGCGGTGGAGCCGGTGCCGCCCGCGGTGAAGGTGAAAGCCAGATCGAAACTGACCGTCGCCTCGCCCGTAAGCGCATAGACTCCCTGAAGGCGCAGATCAAAGAGGTGAAGCAGCAGCGGGTGACGCAGCGCAAGGAGCGCCAGCGCGTGCCTCTTCCGCAGGCCGCCATCGTTGGTTATACAAACACCGGCAAAAGCACGCTGCTCAATTCCCTCACCGGCGCAGGCGTTCTCGCCGAGGACAAACTCTTCGCCACTCTCGACCCCACGACCCGCAAGGTGCAGCTCCCCGATGGCCAGCAGTTGTTGCTCACGGACACGGTCGGCTTTATCCGAGCGCTGCCGCACAGACTCATCGAGTCATTCAAGGCCACGCTGGAAGAAGCCGCGCTCGCGGACTTTCTCGTACACGTGCTCGACGCCAGTCAGGAGCGGGTGTTTCAATTTTATCAGACAACGATGGAGGTGCTGAAGGAACTCGGCGCGCATGAGAAGCGAATGCTCGTTGTTTTGAACAAAATAGACTTGCTGCCTCCGCCTCAGCGCCAGCGCATCGCGCAGCACTTCGATAAACCGGTGCTCGTGTCTTTGAAAACCGGCGAAGGGCTGGACATTCTCCTGCCAAGGTTGAGCGAAATGATGCTCGACCGCACCATTCGCCTGAAACTGCGCCTGCCACAGTCGGAGTTCGGCCTCATGAGCATCATCCACCAGCAAGGCAAGCTGCTGCACCAGGAGTATGATGCGAATGATGTCCTCATCGAAGCCGTCGTGCCGCGTCGCTACGAAGCGCAGTTCCTGCCCTTCGCCGATCCGCCCGCAAAAGCCCGCGTGCCCGAGTCCTGGGAGACGGCTGGGAAGTAGCGTCGCAGGGTGCTCAGTGGTCCGATGTCAGACATCCGCCAGTGCTCTGAGAGGGAAATCACGGGTCCTGGCGACCTTCTGAGCGGCGGGACGGAAGTCATATTGCGAGAGCCTTCAGCAAGGCATCGCGGGCATCGAGGTAGTAGTGGATGGTGATCTTTGCCGCGAGGTCGTCGGGCAGGTCATTCAATTGCCGCCGGCTGCTGATCGGCATCAGGATGCTGGCGGCACCTTTTTCGATGGCGGTTTCCACAACGGCGATGGGGTTGAAGATCGTCTCGATGGAGCCGCCCAGATTCAGACCTCCGGTTACCGCGTGCCCCCCTTTGATACTCTTCTGGAGGAGCGCCGAGCAGAGCGCGAGCAGGACGCCAACGCCCACGGCGGAGCCACTTTTGGCGCTGTCGAAGGCCCGCAGTTGAACTGAGAATTCGTGCTGTCGAGGCTCGCGGTCGCCCACGAGTTCCTTTGCGCGCACGTAGAGGTTTTGCTCCGCGCACCTGACACTTTCCTTAAAAGGAGGAGGTGCCGGCTGGTTCAGGATTTTCACTCCACTTCCGGGGCCTTCGGTGATGTCCACCCGGTACAGACCAGGGTTTTCATCTCCGCCTCCGGGTGCAATAACCCAGACCTGCCCCGGAGGAAGGGGATCGGCATTGATGCTATCCTCGCTGTAAAGTTCCGGCGTGGGCACAAACTTCTCCACCCCGTCCTCGCCCATGGAATAGCTGAACTGCGTGTTGCGAAACTCGGCGGAACCGATGCGTTTCTGCTGCTCCTTGACGCGCCGCCGGCACTCCAGCGCGATCCGCAGCGCCCACTCCAGCACTTCCTCCGAAACGGGAGTCTCCGGGTTCGGTGACACCAGTTTGATGAGACCACTGACGGTTTTCTGGACGCCTGTGGTGTCACGCCCGCTCAGAGCGCCACCCAGGTGAATGCGCCCCTGGAAAAGGTTTTGCCGACTCTGGCGCCGCAACTGATTCCAGCACTCGGACAGGAAGTCGCTGACGAGGCCAAAATGATTGGTCAGCAGTTCGCGGCTTACTTTTGGCAAATCCCACCCGGGCAGATAGGCGTGGATGCGGTCCATGAATGCGGTGTCGTTCCGCATCTCGGGCGGCAACGGGCCGAAAAGGTGGCCAACCCGCTGCTGATGCTGCACGTCCACATCGAAGTTGCCCACCATCACGACACCACCATCTGCGCGGATGCTTTCCTTACCACGGCTGAACTCGCCGGACTCCATGTAGCCCTTCATGATGTTCACGCCGTCCTTCTGGTCGAAGGAGACACCGGAAATTTCATCGAAGCAGACCACATCATACTGGCAGACCAATCCGCGCTGACCGCTGGCATTATTGACAAACATGCGCGCGACCGTCGCCTTGCCGCCTGAGATCAGATGGGCATACGGGGAGACCTGCTGGTAGAGGTGGCTCTTGCCGGTGCCGCGTGGACCCAGTTCCACGACGTTGTAGTTCCGCTCCACAAAGGGAACCATGCGCAGGAGCATCATGTCGCGGGCACGCGGCGTGAGTTTCTCCGGTTCCATACCCACACTGCGAATCAGAAAATCCTTCCACGCCTCCGTGGAGAATGCCTCCCGCCCCTGATAGAGCGAGGGCAGCACCTCGCGCTTTGAGAGTTGGATTTCGCGCATGGTTTCGATGCCAAACGGGCGTCCGTTCTTCTCCTGGGCGATGGTCGGATCGTAGCTGAGTTCGACTTCCGCATAGAAGCCGCCCGTGAGCATCCGCTCGTTGGCGTGGACCATCGCTTCGCAGATGCGCACATCCTTGAGTTGCAGGCTCGGCAACGAGGCCAGAAACGAGTCGGTTCCGGCATCCAGTCGGGCAGTGATGATGTCTATCAGCTTGACGTGCCCCTTGTCTTTGGCGCGGGCCTTGAACAGCTCATGTTCGCCGGCGCGGACGGTCTTCTCGCCAAGCTGACGCTCGACGATCTTGAGTCCTTCCGCGATTTCCTCATCATCCACGGAAGCGCAGTAACGCCCGAGGAGAAACTCGGCGACATAAGTGGGCACGGGATACTGCCCCTTGAATTTGCGCACCAGATCCTTGCGCACCACGAAGCCCTCGAAGGCTTTGGTGGCGATTTTGTCAGTGTCATCCATGGGTTCGCTCATAAATTTATTCTCCAAGTGTGGTGGACAGGGAATCAATCACCTGCCCGGACATTTCAATCAGAACGACTTCGGCTTTCCGGCCAATGTCTCCCTCATCTTCGAGGAAAACCGCCACTTTCCCCCCGGCACTAAGTTTGGGTGCCTGTCTGTTGGCCACGAGGGAAGTGCTTTTGTCGGACTGCACGGTGCGAATATCGACGCTGAACCCCTCGCAGTTGCCGGTGACCGTGACCTTGCATTTAGCCCCGGTCCATTTCACCTCTACCAGCCGTGCGGAATCACCTGCGGGAAGGGGTGAGACAATCCGAAGCAGCGGCGTCACCATTTCCTGAAGTGAAACCCCGCCATGGGAATACTCCAGGGCGGCACGGTAGCAGCCCACTCCTGGAGGGCAGGCTATCTCGACTGCTGGATTCCAATGCCATTTGAAGGTCATC
>JANOZA010000562.1:0-4424 GCA_031429155.1 Verrucomicrobiota bacterium
CGCACTTTTCAGATACCCTCACATCCTTCTGATCAAATCCTGTGGGATGCCTGTGAACCGGATTCACCGTACCAGTAGTCAAGGAAGGCGAGTGGCTGATCCTGCAATACAAGGAGACCGCGAAAGGCAAAGCCGTGACTGCCAGGCTTCACTATGACACCGGCAACTGCGAAGGCTGCAGCAAACCCGAGTGGCTCTGCGAGTGCAAAGAGGAAGAGCCGAAGAAAGAAGAAAAGAAGGCCGACAAACCCGCCACCAAGGCTGGCGAAACGAAAACCAAAGAGTAAGTCACCTTCGCGGCCTCATCGCGATTGACTAACCGGCCCTGCGAATTGCAGGGCCGGTTTCAAAGTTTTGATTTCTCCGCTCCCTCCGCTATAATCACGCTGAAATTATGAAACTTCTTCTTCCCGCCGCAGTCGCCATGCTCCTCACTTCCTGCGCCATTCCGGGTGACGACGGCTATGGCTACGCAGACTACGGTTACGATTCCGGCTACTATGACGGCGGCTACTACTCCCACAGTGGCCACGGACACTCTCATCGTCCTCATGTGCGCACGCCGTTCACCAGCAGGGATGACGTGCGCAAGGATGCCGATCACCGCACCAGTCCCGACTATCGCGACCCTCATCATGGAGGGAGCACCCACGGCCATGACAATGATGGCCACCGCGTGGACAGCCACGGACACCATGTGGATGCCGTCGGTCATCACACCGATACACCACGCGGGGGTTCGGACAATCATTCCCACGAAAGCGCAGCCCGGCCGGAGTCGCCCCGCAGCGTCCCGGAGTCGAGCCGACCGGAGTCCAGTCAAAGCGGCAACGCCGACCGCTCCGGCAGCGGGAGCAAGGCCGACGACTTTGGAAACAAAGGGAAGAACTGAGGCCCGGTCTCCGCTGCGGCCTCACGACAACTCCCTTGCACCTCTATGGAGGGGGACCACAGATTCAAACTGAGACGGAATCTCAATGAGGCAATTCCAACCTCATCCCATTACTTCTGAACTACTGATCTGATGAACACCGCCACGACCCTGCTCAATCCTCTGAAGGACGGGATGGTGTATGCCCTCGTGGGAAATCCCAACTGCGGGAAGACCACGCTTTTCAATGCGCTGACCGGTCTCAAGCAGCGCGTCGGCAACTATCCCGGCGTCACCGTTGAGCGAAAAGAAGGCGAATGTTTTTCGCAGCACGGCGTGCGGCTGCGGATCATTGATCTCCCGGGTGCCTACAGCCTCAACGCGCGGTCACCGGACGAAGCGATCCTGCGCGATGTGCTCCTCGGGCGCCGCAAAGACACGCCGCGTCCTGACAGAATCATCTGCGTGGTGGATGCTTCGAACCTGGAGCGCAATCTCTACCTCTTCACGCAAATCCTTGAGCTGGGGGTGCCCGCCATTCTTGTGCTGAACATGGTGGATGTTGCCGAAAGCAGTGGAGTCAGGCTGGACATTGCGCGGCTGTCGGAGAGATTTGGAGTGCCCGTGATTCCCATGGTGGCGAGCCAGAAGAAGGGGCTCGTAGAACTCAAGCTGGCGATGAGCAGGCCGGACCTCGCACCGCCGAAGCCGCTTCTTGATGCCATGCCGGTGCCGGTGCGCGGCGCGCTTGTGCGCAGCCGTGAAAATCTTGCCGAAGCCGGCGTTGTCAGTGCCACGGCGTCACCGCTCGAACCGCTTTATCTCATCAGCGGCCACGACCCTACGCACTACGGAATCGAAGACAGGGCCGTGGCCGTCATTCAGAACGCCCGCGCACAACTGGAGCGTGAAATCCCCGGCTGGGAGGATCGCCTCGTCGCCAGCCGCTACGATGCCATTCACGCCGCCCTCAAGGATGTCATCCGCCGACCAGACAGCGCCTCTGCGACGCTCACCGACAAACTCGACACCATACTGCTCCACAAAGTCTGGGGCTGGTTCGCGCTGCTCGGGACGATGACGTTTCTTTTCTACCTTATCTTTTCAGTCGTGGAGATTCCCATGGGATGGATCGAAGGCGGCTTCGCATTTCTAACGGAGAAAGTGCAAGCCTGGATGCCCGACGGCGATTTACGCAGTCTTCTCACCGACGGCGTGCTCGCGGGCGTCAGCGGCGTCCTTATTTTCCTCCCGCAGATCCTGATACTGTTCTTCTTTATCGGCTTCATGGAGGACACCGGCTACATGGCCCGCGTCGCGTTTCTCATGGACCGCATCATGAGTCGCGTGGGCCTTACCGGGAAGAGTTTTCTGCCACTGCTCGGCTCCCACGCCTGTGCCGTGCCGGGGGTGATGGCGGCACGGACCATCGAGAGCCCGCGTGACCGGCTCATTACCATTCTCGTCGCGCCGCTCGCAGCCTGCTCCGCGCGTCTGCCCGTGTATATCCTGCTAATCGCTGCGCTCGTCCCCGGGGAACTGGTGCCGCCATTGATGAAAGCCGGGGTGCTCCTCGCGCTATACGCGCTGGGTGTTGTCAGTGCCTTTGGCTTCGCGTGGCTCTTCAACAAGAAGCTCCTCCCCGGCGCGCCGTCGGCAATGATTCTCGAACTGCCCGCCTATAAGATGCCGGCTTTCTCCAACATCGTGCGGCAGATGTTCGACCGCGCGATGATGTTTGTCCGCCGCGCCGGCACTGTCATTCTCGGCCTCTCCATCCTCCTCTGGGCTGCTTCCACTTATCCGAAGCTCAAGGACGCGGACGGCAACGACAGCAGTGACAAATCGGCCGCGCTCGCTCACAGCACCGCGGGGCGGCTCGGTCATTTCATTGAGCCCGTCGTCAAGCCAATGGGGGCCGACTGGAAAATCGGCATCGGTCTCATCGCCTCCTTTGCTGCCCGGGAGGTATTTAATACAAGCATGTCCGTCATCTACAGCGTGGAAGAGGGAGATGATGATGACACGAATATCCTGCTGCTGCGCGACCGTCTGGCTGCGGAAAAACGCCCTGACGGCAGCCCCGTCTATACTCCGGGGCTTTGCTTCGCATTGATGATCTTCTTCGTCTTCGCGATGCAGTGCCTCAGCACCGTCGCCGTCGTCCGTCGCGAAACGCAGACCTGGAAATGGCCGATGTTCCAGCTCGCCTACATGACCGGCACTGGATATGTTCTGGCCGTGGCCGTCTTCCAACTCTCACGACTCTTTGCCCCATGACACCAGAGCAACAAACCTGGGCAGCCGTCGCCATCGTCGTCCTGACCGCAGTCGTTTTCGCCTTTCGCTGCTTTTAAAAAAATAAGCCAGGCTGCCGAGGAGGGTGCGGCTGTGCCACCAAGCGGAAAGAAGAACGGTAAGGTTCGCTCTACTTCGGAGCCTTCAATTTCTCGATGAGATACGCTGTCGTGCTGGCGTGCTTCACGTCCTGAGCGCCAGGGTAAACGAGGTCGCATGCGACTTTGTTGGCCTTGCAGTGGTCCTGTAGTTTGACCCCGAAATTCGAAGTATGGGTCGGGTCTTTCTGATCCTGACCGAGCGCAGGAGGCGCGGAGTAGTTCAGATACACCGGCGCGTCGTCGGAGGTGACGAGTGCGTAGGGAGAATACTCCGCAATCCACGGCAGGATGGTGTCGCGTTTGGCGAGGAATTCATCGAACTGCGAAATGTCCTTGCCCTTATCACCGGTGAATCCGAAGGCATGACCACCGTAGCGGCTGTTGGGCGTCCATTCTTTCATTTGTGCCGGATCGAGGGTCGTCTGCGCGCCATTCACAGCGGCACACCAAAGACGCGTGGATTCGCGGGCGACCGGATCGCTACTCTTTGGATCCGCCATGTCGGGGTGAAAGGCGAGCCACAGACTGGAACATGCCCCGGCTGAGCCGCCGCTGGCACCGATACGCTCCTTGTCTATATTCCATTCGGCGGCCTTACTGCGCACGAATTGCAGCGCGCGGGCGGCATCGTGCAGCGGTGCCTTAACGGGAGGTTTCACCTCTGCGGCCTGAGACACAAAACGGTAGTTGATGGAGACCACCGAGATGCCGGCGTTGAGATAAGGAGCCACGCTGATGCCCGACTTGTCTCCATTTTGCCAGCCACCGCCATGGATGAAAAAGAGCAGCGGGGTCGGCTTGTCAGACTCCGCCTTCCAGAAGTCGAGCACGTTTCGCTCGTGGTCGCCGTAGCGCACGTTGGCCTGAGTGGGCGCCGGATTCTTCGGCGGCGCCTTAGCCGCAGGCTTCTTCACGGCTTCCGGTTTCTTGTCCGCAGTTTCAGCGGCGATGACAGGTCCGCAGGCGCATATCGCTGCGAGAAGTAGAAGGGATGGGGTAGTATTCATAAGGACAGTTCTGGTTGGCACAAACACACACCACATGGGGCATCACCAAGGCAAGCTGCTTCTTTGCGGAATCACGGAACCAATCTTATGCGAGAGAACCCCTTCAGCCACCCTGAACAGGCGGCATGATTGCGACTTCCGCGCCTG
>JANOZA010000563.1:0-3515 GCA_031429155.1 Verrucomicrobiota bacterium
TCTTCCTCAACCTCCCGCAGGCCAGCGTCACCACATTTGTGATAGACAGCGGCTTTGAAATCCCGCGCGGACTGCGCACCGACGGCTGCTGGATCATCATGGGCCACCCCGGCCGCCTTCATGCACAAATGCTGCTCGAAGACATGAATCGAGTCTATCCCGGGATGCCCGTCTTCGGCGGCATGGCCGGCGGCGGTTGGGACAGCGACAGCATCTTCCACTTTCACAACGGCCTCAATACCGACGAAGCCGCCGGCATCGCCGTCCATATTGCAGGCGTGAAGGTCTCTGGAATCGTAAGTCAGGGATGCCAGCCCATCGGCGAGCCATTCACCATCACCCGTGCCGAAGAGAACCTCGTCTATGCCGTCGGCGGCCGACGCGCCTATGATGTGCTCGTTGACGCCTTCAACGCCCTGCCCGAAGAAGACAAGCCCACTGCCCGCGGCAACATCATGGCCGGTCTAGCCGCCAGTGAGTACCGCGAGGAATTCCGCCGCGGCGACTTCCTCATCCGCAATATCATCGGCGGAGATCCCCTCAGCGGCGCGATCAAACTCGGCGCCGTGCCCCGTGTCGGCCAAACAATTCAATTCCAACTCCGCGAAAAGGACGCCGCCGACGAAGACCTCCGCATTCAATGCTCCGAAGCACTGCTCTGCGACGGCCCGCCGCTGGCCGCGCTGCTCTTCTGCTGCGGCGGCCGCGGCCAGCAATTCTTCGGCGTCCCCAACCACGACGCCGGTATTATCGCCGACACCTTCGGCCCGCTCCCGCTCGCCGGCTTCTTCGCCAATGGAGAATTCGGCCCCGTCGCCGGCGTCAACTTTGTTCACGGATACACCGCGAGCACCGCAGTCTTTTATCCGTAAGGCGCGATCAGACCTCCATCCCGAGTTCCCGCCGCAGTTCCCTCGCGCTCGCCAGCGCCTGCTCCACGGTGTCGCCGAGGACTGTGAAGTGGCCCATCTTGCGGCGCGGTTTGGCAGTGCGCTTGCCGTAGAGATGGAGAAAAGCGCGAGGGTGGAGCAGAACGGGCGACCAGTCAGGATGGCGTTCGGGTTCGGGCCAGAGGTCACCGAGGAGGTTCACCATCACGGCGGGAGTATGCTGGCGCGTATCGCCTGGCGGCAGGCCGGAGACGGTGCGCAGTTGCTGCTGGAACTGATTGGTCACGCAGGCATCAATCGTGTGGTGTCCGGAATTGTGCGGACGCGGCGCGAGTTCATTCACGAGGAGCCGTCCGTCGCGGGTGACGAACAATTCTACCGCGAGCGTGCCGACATAGTTGAGCGCCGCAGCGATAGCTTCGGCGAGTTCCGCCGCCTGCGCTGCCAGCTCAGATGATATCCGCGCCGGAGCGATGGTGATGTCGAGAATGTGATGCGCGTGCATGTTTTCACAAACCGGCCAGAAGACGAATGCGCCATCCCGTGCCCGCGCGCAGACGACGCTAATCTCCAAGTCGAACGACACCCATTGCTCGACCACGCCGCGCGGCGCTTCGAGCGCCTGCCACACTGCCGCAAAGTCCTCGCCGCCGGTGATCTTCTGCTGGCCCTTGCCGTCGTAGCCGAAATCCGCCGTCTTCAGAACGCACGGCGTACCGAGTTCCGCCACGGCGGCACCCAGTTCCTCCGCATTCTGCACTACGCGGAACGCCGCGTGCGGGATGCCCTTCGCCTTGAGGAACTCTTTTTCGCGCTGCCGGTTCTGGCAAATCTCCAGCGCCTCACGTCCAGGGAAGACCGGCACGCGTCCCTCCAGCGACCGCAGGAAAGGCGACGGGATGTTCTCAAACTCCATCGTCACCACGTCCGCTTCCTTCACAAATCGCTCGCGGGCGTCGTCATCGAAATAGCTGGCGTTGATTTCCATGTCCGCCAACTGTCCCGCTGGCGAGCCTGCGGGTTCGTCCGTAAAAATGACGGTGCGGTATCCGGTGCGCCGCGCCTCGCGCACCGTCATGCGCCCAAGCTGCCCGCCGCCAATGATGCCGAGTGTTTGTCCTGGCTGAAGAATGCCGCCAGTCATGACGGCAACTGAGCCTGGGATTCCATTACCTTCGCCGTCTGCGCCGCGCGAAAGGCTTTCACCTTTTTCAGCAGCGAAGAATTCCCTGCCGCCAGCAAAGACGCCGCAAAGAGAGCGGCATTGGTCGCGCCCGCTTTGCCAATGGCAAAAGTCGCCACCGGCACGCCGCCGGGCATTTGCACGATGCTCAGGAGACTGTCCATGCCCTTGAGAGCCTTCGATTCCACCGGCACGCCGAGCACCGGCAGCGTCGTCATACTCGCCGTCATGCCGGGCAAATGCGCCGCGCCTCCTGCGCCGGCGATGATGCAGCGCAGCCCGCGCGATTCGGCGGTCGTTGCATACTCGTAGAGCAACGCCGGAGTGCGGTGCGCGCTCACCACCTTCGTCTCGTGCGCGATGCCGAACTCAGCGAGAACTTTCGCGGCATACTGCATCGTCTCCCAGTCGGAGATGCTGCCCATGATGATGCCGACGGCCGGCCTGACAGGTGTGGTGCGCTTTTTTGCTGACATAAGAAACGCCTCAGCCGTGGGGCCGGGCCTCCACGGCGTCAAGGGGACCGGCATTGTCGTCGCCTGTGAATTCCCTGAAATCCCGCTGCCACCGCCCCGTAAGCAGGTTATCATGCCCGTCATGCCTCGTCTCTCCCTCCTCATTTTTTCCCTGCTCTCCACACTCGCCCGCAGCGAGGAGGCGAAGCCCGACGCCGCAGTGCCGCCCGATGCGCCGCCGGGGCATTCGATTCATGGAGAGAGCTTCGATGAAGGCCCCCGCCGGCGGCTGCCGCTGACACAGGGTTGTGGGGAGGTCAGTTTCCCGGTTACGACCACCTCGCCAGAGGCGCAGCAGTGGTTCAACCAGGGCGTCGCGCAGTTGCACGGGTTTTGGTACTGGGAAGCGGAGCGCTCCTTCCGCACCGTGCTGCAACTGGATCCCGCCTGCATGATGGGTCACTGGGGAATGGCCATGGCGAACCTGGAGAACGAAGGCCGGGCGCGGAAACTCATAGAGAAAGCCACCGGCCCGGCGCTGGAAAAACTCACCCCGCGCGAGAAGGCATGGATGGAGTGCGCCCGGAAATTTTTCGCCGACAAGAAGGACGACAACGCCCGCAAGGCCGCCGCCAGTGAACTGGTGAAAAGCCTGGAGCGCATCGCGATGGATAACCTGGACGACATGGAGGCCAGGGCTTTTGCCGTGAGTTTCGTCTGGAGAAATCAATACCGCCTCAGCATCCCCAACCCCAGCCCGCTGGCGATAGACGCGCTGGCGCAGCAGGTGCTGGCGAAAAATCCGAAACATCCCGCGCATCATTATCTCATCCACCTATGGGATCACGAACGCCCCGCGCAGGCGCTGCACGCCTCCGCTATGTGCGGGCCAGCCGCACCCGGGGTGGCCCACATGTGGCACATGCCGGGCCACATTTACTCTGATCTCGAACGCTGGCACGACTCGGCATGGCAACAGGAGGCCGC
>JANOZA010000564.1:0-6408 GCA_031429155.1 Verrucomicrobiota bacterium
ATTCTCCGGCTGCGGGGGTTTGCTTCTTCACGTTGCTGGTGCCTACCCACGTTGCTCTAATTTCAAAATTCGATACCGCGCCTGAAATCTAATTTGGAAATTCGAGCTACGCAGCACCGCACGCCGAGCACTAATCATCCCCCATGAAAATCCTCGTAGCCGATGATGACCCACTCACACTCGAAGCCGTCTGCACTTGCCTGACAGACGACGGCTTCACGGCAGTCCCTGCACGCCACGGCGCGGAGGCGCTTGAACTCTGGCAACAGCACCGGCCCTCACTGCTGTGCCTGGACATCATGATGCCGCGCATGGATGGATTCGAAGTCTGCCGCCGCGTCCGCGCGGGCGATGCAGCAGTGCCCATTCTTTTCCTCTCAGCCAAGAACGAGGAGATAGACATCGTCGTCGGTCTGGAACTGGGCGCCGATGACTTCATCCGCAAACCATTCGGTAAACGTGAACTCCTCGCCCGCGTCCGTGCCGCTCTCCGCCGCCGCGTCAGTCAGGGCGGGCGCGCTGCTGCATCTTTCAGCATGGGCGGCCTCACTGTTTTTCCGGACGAACTCCGTGCCACCCGCGGCAGCGAGAGCCTGGACCTCACCCCCCGTGAAGTCTCCATGCTGCGCCTGCTCCACGAACACACGGGCTCGCCCGTTCACCGCGACACCTTCCTCGACCGGTGCTGGGGCCTCGACTACTTCCCCGAGAGCCGCACGCTGGATCAGCACATCGCCCAACTCCGCCGCAAGATCGAAGCGGATTCCGCCGCCCCGCTCATCATCGAAACCGTCCGCGGCATCGGCTACCGCTACCGGCCAGACGAGCAGAGGATTTGAATCGAACGAGAGGATGCCGGGGAATTATCCCTTCGTCAGCGCGCGGACTTCATCCGCAATGATGGCGAGGCCGTCGCGCACGGTTTGTTCGGGGCCGCTGTAGTTGAGACGGAGGCATTCGTGACGATGGGGCCATTCTTCACGGAGGCCGAAGAAGAAATGCTCGCCAGGCACGACGAGAACTTTGCGGAGCTTGAGGCGCTCGTAGAGTTCGAGCGTGGTGACGGGCAGGCCCTGGAGGCGCAGCCAGAGGAAGAATGATCCCTCACTGCGATGCACGGACCAGCCGGGGAGGTCGGCGAACGACTCATGCAGCCACGCCAGCGCCTGACGGCTGCGTGATTCGTAAAACGGACGGATGACTTCGCGGGAGAGGCGCAGCACTTCGCCGGACTCGAGGAGGGGGAGCACGATTTGTTGTCCCGTGTTGGTGTTCGCGAGTCCGGTGACTGAGGTCATAGCGGCGAGGGCTTCCGTGATTTCCGGCCGGGCAATGACCATGCCGGTGCGGGTGCCAGGAAGGCCCAGTTTGGATAGACTGAGCGTGAGGATGATGTGGTCCGCCCACACGGGACTGGCCTCCGTAAAGATCGCGCCGGGGAATGGGAGACCGTAGGCGTTGTCTATGATGAGCGGGATGCCGTTGTCGCGCGCCAAGAGGGAGAGCCGCGCGATTTCCTCATCCGTCAGGACGTTGCCGGTGGGATTCGTGGGACGGGAGACGCAGATGGCGCCGATGTTTTCCTCCTCCAGCGCCTGCTCCACGGCGGCGAAGTCCACGCGGTATTTGAATTCGTGATCGGGAAGGTTCTCGATCATCGCCGGGCATCCGATGAAGAAATCCGGCCCCACGCCCTGGTTCGCATAGCCGATATATTCGGGCACGAGCGGCAGGAGGATTTTCCGCCGGCTGCCGTCCGGCATTTCACCGGCGAGGAGGTTGAAGAGATAGAAGAACGCCGTCTGCCCGCCGCAGGTGACAGCGAGGTTGTCAGGCGTGAGCCGCCAGCCGAGCGCGCCATTGAGACATCCGGCGAGGGCTTTGAGAAAGTGAGGATTGCCGCGCGGCGGATCGTAGTTGCCGAGCATCCGCTCCAGAGCATCGCCGTCGGCCATGAGTTCCGTCATCCGCCGCCGCCACACCGCATCCACCGCCGGGATGTGCGCGGGATTCCCCCCGCCGAGCATGCGCATGTCAGGATCGGTCGTCATAGCGCGACCGAGGTCGTCCATGAGATCCAAAATGCCGCTGCGGGCCGCGAGTCGTGTGCCGGTGGATGAGAACATGGGCGAGCGGAGCGGAGGAAGCGCAGGGAGTCAAGACGGGCAGTGCAGGACACCAGACTCGCGGCAACGAACGGAAGTGATTGAGCCAACCGGAGACTCGAAGCGGGGGATGACGGCGCCCGTTTATCATAGCTGCTCAACGTCAAAGGACTTGCCGAACCAGCGCACCCCTGACACTGTCGGCCCTCATTTGCAATGACCGACGACTTTTGGCGCAAGATCGAACGCTTCCTTAAAGCACAGACACTCATTCCTGTGCTCGGTCCGGGGGTCATCACGTTTGGTGAGGATGATCAGTTGCTGCGGCCGTGGCTGGTGCGGGAAATCGCGGACCGGCTGGGGCTGAATGGTGAGTTTCCCGGGCTGCATGAGTTGGTGTGCGCGCACTTGCGGGCGCGCGGCAGCATCGAGGATGTCTGCCTGACGGTGGATGAGTTGCTGGAGTCGGCGGCGCTTCAGCCTGGCCCACTCATGCGCGACCTCGCGGGGGTCGCGCAGTGCCGGCTATTCTTCACGCTGGCGTTCGATCCGCTATTCGAGCGTGCCTTGAATGAGGTGCGCGGGGCGGGTCATCCGGTGACGAGGGGGTGGAGCTTCTCCCTCGACCGTTCGGCCGAGGACTTGCCGACTGCGGCTTCCGCGCCCACAATTCTCGGCTATCTGTTTGGCAAGGTCTCGCCAAATCCGGGCTTCCACCTGTGGGATGCGGACGCGGTGGAGTTCGTGTATCAGCTCCAGCGCCAGTTGCCGGCGCTGAACAATCTGGGGCGCACGCTCGCCGAGAATAATCTGCTCATTATCGGCACGCAGTTGTCCGACTGGATGGTGCGCTTCCTTTTCCGGGCCCTGCGGCAGCGGCCGCTCACGGAGGGGCCGGGGAAGAATCTCCTGCTGGCGGACCATGCCGCGCCCGGCTCCACGGATGCGGTGATTTTTTATGACAGCCTCAATCGCGGGATCGAGGTCCTGGAGACGAGTCCCGTGGATTTTGCGCGGGAGTTTTGCAGCCGTGCGTTCGCGCTGCAGCCAAGGTTGACGGCGGGGAGTGTGCCCGGCACCAACCTCGCGATCCCGCTCATGGAGCGCGCAGCGCCGGTCGGCTGCGTGCTTGTCAGCTATGTCCGCAAGGATGCCGCGCCCGTTTTCAAGCTGGTGGAAAAACTGCGCGCCGCCGGCTGTCTGGTGTGGCTGGATGTGCGCAATCTTGTCTGCGGCGATAACTTCGACAGCGACCTTGAGGACATCGTCAAAAAGCAGTGCGGATTCTTTGTTTCTGTCATCTCGGCCACCACGGAGAGCCTCACCGAATCCTACTGCCTGAAGGAACGGAACTGGGCCGCCGCGCGCTACGCCGCGATGTCGGAGTCGCGTCCATTCTATTTTCCCGTGGCCATTGACGACACCCCGCTGCCGCCGCGCAACGAACCGCGGGCCTTCGCATCAATCAATGCCGACCGCGCCCCTGGAGGAGAATGCAGCGACTCCTTTGTGACTCGCATCGCGGAACTCCAGCAGCGACTCCTAAACCCTCCAGCCTGAACCATGTCCGGCTCCACCACCGCAGAATTGCCAGCCAGTTCCTCCGCACTGGCCACTCCAGAGCGCCCGTGGCTCGGCCTCGCTGCGTTCACTGAGGAGTGCCGCGAGTATTTCTACGGACGGGATGCCGAAATCCACGAACTCACCGACCGTGTCCGCCGCGCTCCAGTGACGATTCTTTACGGTGTCTCCGGCTACGGGAAATCCTCCATCATTGGCGCGGGCCTCATTCCCGCCCTCCGGGAAAGCGGGCACCGCATCGTCTTCCTGCGCCGGTGCTATGACGACCTCGCCGAGCGGTCGCTCACCGCCGATGTCATCGCCGCTGTCGCCGCTGCCATTCCTGGCACGGTGGCTGAGGCAAGCGGTGTGCCGGTGACGCTCTGGGAGTTTTTCCACGATCGCCGTCAGCCGTGGATAACTGACTCACACGACGACGACGAGTCCCAGTCCGGCTGCCCCGTCCTCATTCTGGACCAGTTTGAGGAAATCTTCGTCAAAGGCGAGGACCGCTCGACCGGTGACGCTGCTGCGGACGAACGTGCGCGCCGCGCGGCCAGCGCATTCCTCCGCGAACTCGCCGACCTCGTGGAGAACCGTCCGCCGGACGCACTCCGTGAGCGGCTTCACTCAGGCACGCCGGAGGAAAAACGCGCCCTCATCCGGCGCTACCATTTTACCTGCCGGCCCGTCCATTTGGCCCTCGCTCTGCGCGAAGACTACCTCGCCCGCCTCGAACGCTGGCGGCGCGAAATGCCTGCCCTGATGGAACACCGCATCGAACTGCGCCCCCTCTCCGGCCCGCAGGCTTTTCGCGCCGTCTTCGAACCCGGCACCCGGCGTGAAGGGCAGCCGCCTATCATCCCGAGGGATGTCGCCGAGTCCATCGTCCGCGCCGCCGCCGGTGCCGGACCGGAGATCCCGCTGGACGACATCGCGACCGTCCCGCCCATTCTCAGTCTTCTCTGCGAGCGGCTCAATAACCGGCGACTAGCCGCACCGGTGCCCGCCGCCAGCATCTCCACCGCAGACTTCGCACCCGGTGAAGCCTCCCGCATTCTCGGCTCCTTCTACGAAGAGAAAACCCGGAATCATCCCCGCGCCCTGCGCGACTATCTTGAGGATAAACTCGTCTCCTCCACCGGTCTGCGCGAGACCGTCACTCTCGCCTCCGCCCTCACCGCTCTTGGCACTCTCAAGGATGCCGGAGCCCGCCTCCGTGCGCTGGTGGACGACCGCATCCTCGTCATCGAAGAACGCCACGGCATCGCGCGCCTGGAGTTAACGCACGATACTCTCGCCCAATTCGCTCTTGAGCGCCGCTCCCAGCGCCACGCCCGCCTCCGCCGCCGCCGCGCCATGGCATGGGCTGCTGCCGCTCTTGTGATCGCCGGGATTTCCACAGGACTCGCAGTCTGGGCTTTGCAGGAGCGCGGTCATGCGAGGCAAAAGACCGTGGAAGCCAACACCGCCCTCGCGCAGTCCGAAGCTCTGCTCCGCGAAGCCAGCCGCTCCGACGCCGCCACCGCCCAGGCCCGCCTCGCCGACGGCAAATGGCAGGAAGCTCTCGCCTACCTCGGTCGCGCCGTCCGCTACGATCCCGAAAACCGCAATGCACAGGACGCGCTCTGGCTTGCCGTGCGCTACGGCCAACCGGATGCCGGCAGGCTTCCGAAGTATCAGTTTCCTCATAAGAGTGGAGTCAACTCGGCCAGTTTCAGTCCCGGCGGAAGCCACCTCGTCACGGCGAGCGAAGATGGAACCGCGCAGGTTTGGGACACGAAAACCGGCCAGCCCGTCGGCGAATCAATGAAGCACGCCGGTGGAATTAGCAGCGCTATATTCAGCCCGGACGGCAAGTATATCGTCACTGCTGGTCAGGATAATTTTGCCCGGTGCTGGCATGGGGGAACCGGACTTCCCGCCGGGGAGGACATGACGCACGAACGCGCTGTTCTCATCGCGGTATTCAGCACAGGAAGTGACCGTATTTTCACCGCCGGCCTGGAGAAAATGGTGCGCATTTGGAGCGTCCCTCCTGCAAGGGAGTTTGTTGCCGCACTGAGTGGACATACAGACAAATTGAGGGGCGCAGATATTAGCCCCAAGGGCACTCTTATCGCAACTTCGAGTGAAGACTCCACAGTGCGCCTTTGGGAGGCAGACACAGGTGAGGCAGTTGGGGTCTTGCCGCACGCCGGCAGCGTCTTCGCCGTTCATTTCAGCCCTGATGGCAGGCACATCGTCACGGCGTGCAAAGACGGTTCGGCGCGACTGTGGGAGGGGAATGAAACCACTTGGGGTTCCCTGGGCGTTCCGATGGTTCACTCCGGGCCCGTGCGGGATGTAAGTTTCAGCCCGGATGGCACGCGGGTTGTTACCGCGAGCGACGACGGGACCGCACGGCTTTGGGATTCTAATTCGGGTCTTCCCGCGGGCCCCCCGATGAGACATGCAAAAAAAATAACGCGAGCAAGCTTCAGTCCCGACGGCTCCAGCATCCTCACTGCCAGTGACGATAAAACGGCGCGGCTCTGGGAGGCGAAAACAGGGATGCCCATCGGCGCGCCCTTCGAACACGAGGGCGAGGTCTTCAGTGCGCGATTCAGTCCGGACGGCAGCCTCATCGTCACGGCGGGAAAAGACAGCGTGGCCCAACTTTGGACCGCTGATTCCGGGAAAGTGGTTCACAGGCATCCCACAGGATTTGATCAGAAGGATGTGAGGGTATCTGAAAAGTGCG
>JANOZA010000565.1:0-10273 GCA_031429155.1 Verrucomicrobiota bacterium
GTCGGGTTGTTGGGATAGCAAAGATAGATGATGTCCACCTTCCGGTCCGGGATGCCCGCCACGAACTTATTCTCCGGCGTGCAGGGCAGATACACGAGCTTGCCGTAGCGGCCGTTGGGATACGACTCGCCGGTGTTCCCAATCATCACATTCGTGTCCACATAGACTGGATAGACGGGATCGGTAATGGCGATGACGTTCCCCGGGCCAAAGATTTCCAGCACATTGCCGGTGTCGCACTTAGAGCCGTCGGAAACGAATACTTCATCCGGAGAAATGTTGCAGCCCAGAGGTGCATATGCATTGGCGGTGATGGCCTCGCGCAGGAAGGCATAGCCCTGCTCGGGGCCATAGCCGCGGAACGTGTTGCGGTCACCGAGTTCATCCACGGCGAGCTTCATGGCCTCGCGGGCGGCTGCGGGCAGCGCCTCGGTCACATCGCCGATGCCGCAGCGGATGAGCCGCTTCGCCGCTTCCGGATTCTCTGAGGTGAAAGTGGTGACGCGGCGCCCGATTTCTGGAAAAAGGTAGCCGGCTTTGAGCTTGAGATAGTTCGCGTTGAGAAATGCCATGGTGGCGCGGCTTTTAGACGAGCCACTCCCGCACGCAAGAGGAAGGCGGCGCTCAGCTTGCCATACGCTCCGTCCCAGCGGTATTCCGCAGTCTGCTGAGTGGAATGCCGTGCCGGTTGGCGAGGCGCAGGGCTTCCATGACTTCGTGGATGTCCCAGAACTGGGTCTTATCCATGGTGCCAATTTCGCGGAGCGGTTGGAGCGTTCTGGCCGCTCCCTGCGGCTGGAGTTTCATGACGGGAACAATCATCGGTGTTGTTTCTTTAGGTTTAGTGATGCCCGACACTACACGCCCAGCGCCCGCCCTGCCAATGATGGCTGGTCACGTTTCTGTCACAGTTTCAGGACGGGGGACTGATGCTCTCCTCACCACGCCGGTCGGCAATGCGCTCTCCGGGGACGGACGGGAAGTGATCATTGACGACTCCTCCTGAAACCGGGATGATCGCCCCCGCTCTCCCGCACTCATGAAACGAACCGCCCTCTGCCTTCTGCTGGCCACCACCGGAATTGCCCTGTGGAATCTCACGCGTCACGATCCGCCGTTCGCGGCGGATGTTTCCCGCATCGCTCCGCGCGTGGAGCGTACCACAGCAACTCCATCCGTAGAACCAAAACTGGCTGCTCGAAGCGGCGCGGCGAAGATCGAGTTAGAGGACGGGCGAGTGCATTCACTACGGCAGGATCTGCGCTGGCGACAGCCGGTGGCGGAGGAGGAATTCGCGGATTTCAGGACGTGGACGAATGACTACGCGGCGGGGCGTTCGGGAGTGGAAGAGGGTGTGAAGCTGGCACGCGAACGGAGGGCGGCATTGCTAGACCTCATTGAGAAAGACCCTAAGCGCGCCCTGGAGCTGGCGGTGCCGGAAAGTGTCAGGCGCGCCCTGCCGGCGGCGGTGCAGGCGGAACTGGAGCAGCGCGTGAACGGCCGCGGGGATATGCTCGTGGCAGCGGCGACGGCACTGCCAGGACGCGAACTCGAAGTGCCGGCGATGCAGCGCACGGTGACAATGGACGGACGGGAATTCGACACTTACACCTATGGCCGGCGGGCGTCCGCGATGTCGCGGCAGAGTCTCGCCATTCACGGCATCGCGCTCGATGGCAGGCTGGCGATGAGCGAATGGCCGGCCCGCGTGCTGGAACCGGTGGAGGCCGCGGAAGCGCGCGCGAAACTGGCGGCGCCACCGCTTTGCCCCGTGTCCGGCGCAGCGTTGGATGCCAACGGCGACGAGGTGGTCCTCGACTGGAGTCTGGAGAGGGCGCAGTGGTATTGTCAGGCAGGGCACGCGATGCAGGAACTCGAAGCCGCCGCCGCGAGGGAGGCGGCGCTGCCTCCCGGCGTGGCTGCCGCAGGCATCGGCGGCGGGGCCGATCTGCCGGTGGCGCAGAGCGGCTATACAGAGGGGACGAAGAAAATGCTCATCATCCGCGTGGATTTCCCTGACAAGGCAGGCCAGGTCGTGAGCGACGCCACGCTGACCACGCTGATCAACAATTTCTCCACCCACTGGCCGGTGATGTCCTACGGCAAGCTCAACTGGTCCAGGGCCGGCGAAGGCTCGGCGTTCACGCCGACCCTGCGGCTTCCCAACAATCACGCGAGCTACACGGGTTTCGGCACCATGCTGAACGCGGCCCGCGCGGCGGCGGAGGATGCGGGCTTTGATTACCGCGACTACCAGTTCGAAGTCGTCGTCACCGGCGACAAGCCTGACGTGAGCTTCGGCGGCGTGGCCTTCGTCGGCGGGCGCGGCGCGTGGCTGGCGAACGGTTCATGGAATCTCGGCGTGGGCAGTCACGAGGTGGGACATAATTTTGGGCTCAACCATTCCGGCTTCTGGGATACCACCGACGGCACGCCAAACGGCGCGGGCGACAATGTGGAGTATGGCAATCCATTCGACCACATGGGCGGCGCGAGTAGTTCCACGGATGCGCACTTCGGCGCGAGGCAGAAGAACTACCTAGACTGGATCCCCGACGCCGATGTGAAGAAGGTGACGACGAACGGGACGTTCTCCTATCGCATCTCCGCCATGGACAAGCAGGCGGCGACTGGTGCGCGCGCCATCGCCGTGGACCGCAGCGGCACCGGTCAGGACTACTGGATCGAGTACCGCAGCGAGTACAGTTCCAACAATTGGATGAACAACGGCGTGGTGATCAATTTCGGCGACGTGGGCATCAGCAACGGCAAGCCCTCCCTGCTCGACTTCACGCCTTCAACGGGCAGCAAGGACGACTGCCCGCTGCTGATCGGCAGGACGTTCTCAGACACTGCGGCGAAGATCCACATGACGCCCACAGGCCGCGGCACGGGCACCGATGGCGTGCCTTACATGGACGTGACGGTGAATCGCGGAGACTTCCCCGGGAACCTCAAGCCCACCGCCGCAGTGGATTATCTGCCGGCCAATCCTGCGGTGAATGTGAATGCGGCCTTCACCGCGACGGGCACCGATCCGAACAACGATACGCTCAGCTATTACTGGGACTGGGGTGATGGGTCATTCACTGCGAATAACAGCACGACGGCCACGCACAAATGGGACAGCGCCGGCATCAAGACCGTCCGCTGCATCGTTAGTGACATGAAAGGTCTGACGGCGACGGCGGCGGTGCTAGTGCAGGTCGGCACCAGCAGCACGTTCTTCATCAGCGGCTACGTGCGCCGCGCCGGCGTACCGATGGAGGGCGTCACCGTGAGCGGCGGCGGCAAAACGGACGCCACGGACAGCGAGGGCTTTTATGCGATCACCGGTCTGGCTGCGGGCAGTCACACGGTGACGGCGGCGAAGACAGGCTTCACGCTCGCGCCGGAGGGTTTCACCAATCCCGTGACCGTCGGGCCGAGCAGGAGCGGTTATGATTTCATCGCGCCGCAGGGCTCGCCGGTCTTTGGGACCATGAAGCCAGGGCTGGTGGATGCGGGCAGCAACACCGGCGCCGTCCCTTTGCCGCTGACGGACAATGACACGCTGGTGACAGCCATTACCCTGACGGCGGTATCGTCGGACACAGCAGTGGTGGCGAACAATCAGATCGCGTTCGGCACCGCGGAGCCGCGGGCGATCACAGTGTCCTCCAGCGCCGGCAGGAGTGGCACCGTGGACATTGCGATCAGAGCGACTGACCCCGAAGGAGGCACGGCGACTTATGTCTGGCCGGTGACGGTAAATGGCCCGCCGGTCCACACCATCCCCGCTCTGACCACGGTGGAGAACACGGCGCTGGACATAGATCTGCGCACGCTGGTGAACGACGATCGCACCCCGGACGACGACATCGCTTTTGTCATGGACCGCGTACGTGGCGGCAGCGTGGCGCTGCTGCCTGACGGGCACACCGCGCGTTTTGCACCGGCTGCGGGCTACAACGGCGCGGCTTCGTTTCGCCTGACATCGCGTGACCCGTCACTGAGTTCGCGGACGCTGCTGCTGTATGATTTCGAATCAGGTGTCAGCGGAGGCAAGGCTGCGGATCTCTCGAACTTCAATCGCGCCGGCGCCATGCAGATCATTGGCAGCGGCGAATACACCGGCGTCGCGGACGTTCCCCTGCCACTTGCGCCGCATAGCACCACCGCACTGAACTTCTCTGAAAACGGCGCCACGAGTGCGGCAAAATTGAAATACACTTTCACGGCGACCGACCTGAACTGGAACGATGCCGACTGGACTTTCTGCACGTGGGTGAAGCGCACGACCACCGACACGGACGACTTTGTTTTCCACATCGGCGACGGAAATGGCCACGGCGCCTACGATGAACTCGGCCTCTACTTCGCGGCCAACAGCAACGAGCTGCGCCTCGACAAGCACACGGCGGCGGCATCACAGGCGGTGCTGACGGCGACTGTCCTCCCCAGCGAATGGCACTACCTGAGCATCACCTATGACCGCACTGCACTTAACGCCGGCACTCTCTCGCTCTACGTGGACGGATTCCTCGCCGGCAGCGCGACCGGCGTGGCGATGGCGGTGAACCAGACGCGCAGCATGGTCATCGGCGGCCATGCGGATGCGGTGGATGTGTCCGGCTATCTAGATGGCCGCGTGGATGACGTCATGCTCGCCGGCGGGGTGCTTGGCCGCAGTGAACTCCGCTCGCTGGCAACCATGGGCACCGCTCACTTCCTCGGCCTCAACGACTCCGATACTGTGAATGTGACCGTCACCGGCGCGAACAGCGCTCCGCAGATTTCTGACACCGGTGATGTGGGCGTGAATACGAGCACGCCATCCGCCGCAGTGCCGTTCGCCGTCAGTGACAGCGAGAGTGAGTCCCGCACGCTCACCGTCACCGGCTCGTCTTCAAACGCGGGGCTGATTCCAAACAGCGGCATCGCCATCAGTGCCGCGCCGGCCGCGTGGAGCAGCGCGGACATCGGCTCCGTGGGCGCGGCGGGGAGCAGCACGGAAGATCACGGCACGTTTCTCATCAACGGCAGCGGCGCCGGGCTCGATGGCACGGCGGATGAGTTTCGCTTTGTCAGTCAGGACAGCACCGGCGATGGTGAATTCGTCTGCCGCGTCCTGAGCCTGGATTTCACGCATCAAGACGCGAAAGCCGGAATCATGCTGCGCGACACCACGGCTGCGGTCTCCCCATTTGCGATGATTGCTATCACTGCGGGCAGTGGAATCAGCTTCCTCCACCGTGACACCGCCGGCACTGCGCCGGTGGCAGCGAATGTGAACTTCCTCGCAGCGCCCGTTTGGCTGCGGCTTGTGCGGTCAGGCACCAGCGTCACGGCATTCTATGCTGCGGATGTGAATGATGCGCCGGCGGCGTGGCAAGCCCTCGGCACTGCGGCGGCATTTACTGCGGCGACGACAGTGAAAGCCGGCCTGGCAGTGACCAGCAACGCCGACGCCACGCTGACAACAGCCGCGATGGATCGTGTCAGCGGCAATGTCAGGCTCGGCGGCGAGCGCACGGTGACCCTCTCGCCTGTCGCGGGCCAGACTGGCACGGCGACGATCACTCTCAACGTCAGCGATGGCGCGCTGACAGCCACGGACATCTTCATTGCCGTGGTCGGCATCAATACCCCGCCGCTCATTTCCAGTGCGGAGAATGTCACCATCGTGAGCGGCGAAACGCCTGCGCCGTTCACCGTCAGCATCGGTGATCTCCACACGCCGCTGGCGGGACTCACGCTCACCGCCACCTCGTCGAACACCCTCCTGCTGCCCGGAAATCGCATCGTCTTCACCGGCACGGGAACGCAGCGCACGGTCCAGTTGCGGCCCGTCCCCGGCGAGAGCGGCTCCGCGACGGTGACGCTGCGCGTGAGCGACGGCAGCATGGTTACCACTACAACCCTCACTCTTACCGCGACGCCTGGAGACCCCGCCCTCCTCGTCAGTGCCGGCACCAACTGGCGCTTTCTCGACACGGGCGCAATCCCGCCTGGCTGGCAGTCCCTCGCCTTCAACGACAGTTCATGGCCCATCGGCCCGGCGCAGCTTGGCTTCGGTGACGGTGACGAAAACACCCTGCTCGTGGCCAACGCCGCGCGGAAAACGACCTGCTTCAGGCGCACCTTTCAACTAGCCGACCCCACGCTCTACCAGTGGCTGCACCTCAGAGTTCTGCGCGATGACGGCGCGGTCATTTATCTAAATGGTCAGGAAATCTGGCGCACCAACATGCCCGGCGGCACCATCACGGCCACCACCGATGCCCTCGTCGCCGTGAGCGGCACGGACGAGAGCGCGTTCTTCGAATACACCGTGCGGCGCGCACCGTTCGTCGCGGGCACGAATGTCATCGCCGTCGAGTTGCATCAGAAAGGCACCACCAGCAGCGACCTGAGTTTTGATCTCGAAGCCCGCGGCGCCAACCCGGCACCCATCGAAGCCATCGCGCCCGGCGCCCTGTGGAGCTACCTCGACACCGGCGCCGATCCGGGAAACGGCTGGATGGACATCCTCTACGCCGACGCCGCATGGCTGACCGGCCCGGCCCAGTTCGGCTATGGCGACGGCGATGAGGACACCGTCATCGCCAGCGGACCTGACAACGCACGATTCGTCACGTCCTGGTTTCGCAAACAGTTCAACGTGCCCGACATCGGCGACGTCGCCGGCATCGGCCTCCGCGTGCTGCGTGACGACGGCGTCCAGGTCTGGCTCAACGGCCAGGTTCTCTACCGCGACAATCTCCCACCCAGTCCCGCAGCAGCCACACTCGCGACGACCGGCATTTCCAGCGCCGCCGAGAATCAGTGGCAAACCATTTATCTGCCCACCGACCTCCTGCTCACCGGAACTAACCAACTCGCCGTCGAAGTCCACCAGGCAAGCCTGACGAGCAGCGACGTGAGTTTCGACCTCCAGCTTCTTCTCTTCACCCACGACTCGCTGCCCCCGCTCACAGTCCTGTCTTCCGGCGCCAACCTCACCCTCACATGGCCCCTGTGGGCACAGGGATGGATTCTGCAGTCGTCGGCAAACATGACGGCGTGGGCGAACGAAACCGCCGTGCCCATCTCCGGGCCGGCGGCATATTCGCTGACACTTCCGCGCACACCGGCGCGCAGATTTCTCCGCCTCGCGCAGCCGTGATGCCGACGGCTACTTCTCAGCCGGGAAGGCACTCTTCACGAGCGCCTTGATCTGCTCCTGCGCGGCGGCCATGGCAGCGTCCGGGCCGTTGATCTTGATATAGGCGCTGCCGTCGTCCGTGGGAATGATGATGCCCGTCATCGTATAGCCCGGCATGGGAGTGCGTTTCGCATCCATGACGCTCCCCGAGAGGAAGGTGCCTTTGAATGTAACCATGATCAGCTTCTTTCCGCCGAGAGCGACTTCCTCACGTTTTCCTTCCGGCAGCTTGCCGTCGTCGTCAGGCTGGAACTGCCCCTGCCAGCGTTTGATATTCGCCTCGTTGTCACCACCGCCGCCAGGGCCGCCGAAGTGATAGAAGTCCGCCTCCACACCAGCCGCCTCACCTTTGCCGGGAATGGTCAAGCCGCCAGCACTCATGCGGCGCGGCTCCTTCTTCATCACCCAGGGAGCCGCCGCTTTAAAAGTGAGCGCCCCCACTTCGATGCCGCCAGCCTTCGCCTCTGCGGCGGGCTTTGTCTCCGCAGCCGGTTTTGTTTCGGTGGCGGGCTTGGCGTCCGGCGCCGCTTTCTTATCGGGTGCGGCCTGAAGGGTGAATGCGGTGAGGGTCGTGCAGAGCAGAATGAGTTTCATAGTGTGGTGGGTATCAAGTGCGCCCAGCCATCACATCTGCCGCGCAGGTTTCAAGAGCCACTCCTGGCGGGCTGCGGAGCGTGAACGCGGGACACGCGGCACTCGCCGGCATACCGCCTTCCACGAATACTCCAGTCCGTAGTCGCCATGCCTCCCTCCATTCAACTCTGGCTCCTCACCGCCCCCGGACGGCGTCGCATTCTTGCCGCCACGCTGCGCAGTCTCCGGCAAAGCGACTGCCCGCCGCCGCGCCTCTTCACCGACCCCTCCGATCCCGCCCTGCCCGCCGCGCAGCGCATCCTCCTCGCCTTCCACGCCATGCTCACGGCAGCCGTCAGGGAATGCGAAGCCCCGTGGCTCCTCTGCATGGAAGACGACATCGCCGTGAACCGCCACCTCCTCCACAACCTCACCGCATGGCCCCCGCTCATGCGCGGACGCATCCGCACCTTCGCCTCTTTATATAACGCCACGCTGCCCTGCGCCCCGCGCACCAGACCCGCCCGCACCTGGGTCCGCGCCGACCCGCGCTATTATTTCAGCGGGCAGGCGCTGCTCATCGCCCGCCCCTTCGCGCTGCATGCCCTCGCGCAGTGGGACACCGTTCAGGGAATGCAGTGCCGCCGGCTCGCCGCCATCGCCGCCCGTGATTTCCCTGACGCCCCGCTCTACGTCCACCGGCCCTCACTTATCCAGCACACCTCCACCACCAGCGGATGGAATGCCCCGCTGCACACCGCCCCCGACTTCGACCCCGCATGGCGCGCCTGAGACGCCCCGCGCTCCCGTAGCGCCAACACAAAAATAATTCTTCCCTTCAACTCCACTCACCGCTATAAAACCCGGCACAACCTCAACCCGTACCTACCATGACCGCCATTCAGGAAAACAAACTCAGCATGTATCACGCCGTTGTCTCCTTCAGCCTGGACACCCCGTGGCTCGCCCTCATCGCCTCCGTGCCCGCGCGGCAGAACGGCTTCTCCACGCTCGGCCACCTGCTCAGCCCGCTGGATGCCAGCAGCACCGGCCAGACCACCAGCACCCAGCAAAGCACTGGTGCCACTCTGGATAAAAAGACCCGCAAGGAAAACCTCATCAACGCCATCCTCGCCGTCGCCGGCCCCCTCTACGCCCTCGGTGCCGCCCTCGGGAATAATGAAATCACCGCCGTCGCGAATACCACGGCATCAAAGCTCCGTTCCATGCGCGACGACCTCCTCGGCTCCCGCGCCACCAGCATCCAGACCCTTGCCAGCGCCAACGCCGCCGCCCTCATCCCTAACGGCGTCGGTCCCGGCCACCTCACCACCCTCCTCACCCAGCGCAACACCTGGAACGCCAACACCCAGCGCCCCCGCCAGCTCAAAGCCTCAGCCACCGGCCACGGCGTCAACCTCTCCGCCCAGGTCAAAGTGATAGACGCCCTCCTCAAGAACCAGCTCGATAAACCCATGCTCCCGTTCAAAGCTATCAACCCGAGCTTCTACTCCGTCTATCTCGCCAACCGCGTCATCCACGACACCTCCGGCAAGAAGAAAACCCCGCCGGCGCCGCCCGTGCCGTGAGCCGCACTTTCAGCAGCCTCCAGTATCACATCGTCCTCACCCTGGCACGGCCCGTCGCTGTGAAACCATGAACCTGCCTGTGCAAGAATGAAACGTCCAGGTCAGCACGCTTCAACCCCCTCCCGCCCGACACGCTATTCCCGGGTATGGTGTGCCGCAGGTGCCACTGGCGTTATAGCCGTTTCCACGATTATGTGGCGCTGGTTGCGCCCCGACGGAAAAATTGAGCCAGAGCGTCCTTCCGATGCGGGCGGAGAGACCACTATGAAATGGGCGCAGACGGCGATTTCCGTCCTTAACAAACTGCCTGCCCCGCAACCTGCAGATCCCGATCTTCCTCTCCACGACGTGGGGGACACTCCGGAGCGGCGTGCTCTGCTTGAGCATGTGATGACTCACCTCCGCATTATCACAGTCGATCAACTGGGAATCTCAGCCGGGCGAATAGGCCCCAACGCACGATGGATTGATGATCTCGGGGCGGATTCGTTAGATACTGTGGAGCTGATAATGGCCATTGAAGAGGAATTCAAAACTAGCATTACGGATGAGGACGCAGAAAAGCTCGTGAAGGTCCGTGATTGCGTCCGCTATTTGGCTGAACGTATCGAAAAGCGGAAAGCCGTCTTGCCGGCAAAGCCAAAGGCCAGGGAGTAAAGCCCACAAGTTCCCGGATAGCTTCCAAACTTACAGCGCATATAGCACACGGCCTGAGGCCATTCCCCTGGGCACGAGGGCCCACGGCTCGGAGATCAACCCATATGCATAAGGCACACTGGAGCGGTCACCTCATCCAGCGCTCCTCGCGGGTGCCAGCCATTAGGCGGTGTCTTTGCAAATACGGTGAATGTTCAAGCACACACTCACCGCAGAGGAACCCCGGAAGGGGTTCGCCATGAATAGCCGGGGGTCGAAGACCCCCGGT
>JANOZA010000566.1:0-1889 GCA_031429155.1 Verrucomicrobiota bacterium
ACTACGACAGCGGCGCCTGGCCGGAATTTGGCGATGGCGGCGGCTCCAGCATCGAACTGCGCGATCTCGATTCCGACAACAACACTGGCGGCGCCTGGGGGGCCAGCGATGAAAGCAGCCGGACGGCCTGGAGAACCTACACCTACACAGGCACCGCCGCAGCCAGCAACGGCCCTGACGGTCAGTGGACTGAATTCAACATGGGCATGCTGGCCGCCGGAGAAATCCTGATTGATGATCTGAGCCTCATCGAAAACCCCGCCGGTGCCGCGACACAAAAGATTACCGACCCGGCCTTCAACAACGCCGCCGCATGGCGCCGCCGTGGTAATCACCGCGCCAGTCAGGTTATTCCTGAACCCGGCAATGCCGGAAACAACATCCTCCGCATCGTCGCCACCGGCCCCACCGAGCACATGCACAATCAGATCGAGACGACGCTCGCCAGCGCCATCTCCAACGGAACTCCTTATCAGATCAGTTTCCGTGCCCGCTGGGTCACGGGAGGCAACCAGCTTCACACCCGGTGCTACTTTAATCGCCTCGCCAAAGTGAACATCATTGATCGTCCGGCGAACCCCGGAACTCCCGGTGCCGTCAACTCCCGGAACGTCGCCAACGCCGGCCCCACCTTCACCGGCTTGAATCACTCGCCCGCCGTGCCTGCCGCCGGTGCCGTCACCACAATTTCCTGCACCGCCACCGATCCCGACGGCATGGGGGCGATGACGCTCTTCTATTCCGTGAATGGCGGAGCCTTCGCCAGCACTTCCATGTCCACCACCGGCGGCGGAAAATACACCGGCAGCGTCCCCGGCCAGATCGCCGGCGCGGTTGTCCAGTTCTACATCCGCGGCACCGACAGCCCGGGGGCGATCGGGTTTTATCCATCCCTCGGACCGGATTCCCGGGCACTCTACAAAGTGAACGACGGCGTCGCCGCCACGAATGGCTGGCATAACTTCCGCGTCATCACCACCAACGCTGACCGCGACTGGATGCACACCAGCATCAACGTGATGAGCAACGATCGCATCGAAGGCACGGTCATTGATCGGGAAGGCGACATCTACTACAACGCCGGCGTGCGGCTGAAGAGCAGCCAGCGGGGCCGCGACAATACCAACCGGGTGGGCTACAACATAGACTTCCCCTCCGACGGCCTCTTTCGCGGAGTGCATGGGGGCGTGGCTGTGGACCGCTCCGAGGGTCAGGCTCCCGGCCAGTTTGAACTGCTCTTCGACATGATGATCTCGAACTCCGGCGGCCCCATCAGCCGCTACTACGACTTTGTCAAAGTCCTCGCCCCCAACAGTGTCCTCACTGGCGGCGCCGTCCTGCAACTGGCACGCTACGACGATGTGTTTTTGGATGAGCAATTCGATAACGGTTCCGACGGCAAGCTCTACGAATACGAGTTTATCTACTATCCGCAGACGACCGATGCGAATGGCAACAAGCTGCCGCAGCCCGACGGCATCCACGGGATCACCATCAGCAACCAGGGTGATGACCCCGAGCGCTACCGCATGCACTTCCTCAACAAGATCAACCGGGAGGCCGATGACTTCTCGCCGATCATGAACTACTGCAAGCTCTTCAGCACTTCGGGCGCAGAGTTTGAAACGCTGCTGCCTCAGCGTATGGATCTCGACGTTTGGTTCCGGGGCATGGCCTACGCGGTCCTGAGCGGTGCGGGTGACAACCACGCCGACGGCAGTGGCCACAACGGCATCTTCTACGCGCGGCCCGATGGTCGCGTCATCTTCCTGCCGCACGACATGGACTTTGCCTTCGACTACACAAGAAGCATCACCGCCAACGGCCAGGTCGCTACCCTTACCGCCAACCCTGCGCGCCGCCGGCAGTACTTCGGCCACCTGCAAGAC
>JANOZA010000567.1:0-10583 GCA_031429155.1 Verrucomicrobiota bacterium
TGTCGCCGTCGGTGTTGTTGAGGCCGTGAATGGCGAGGACGTTGTTGCCGCCATCGAGGCTGCTCTTGAAGGCGGTGATGTTGATTTTATCCTGGAGGATGGCGTCGGCGTCCGGGCGGACGGCGGTGGCGGCGGAGGTGCCGCTGGGCGTAGAGACCGGGGCGTTGCGCTCGACGATCTTAGTGCCGTTCAGGTAAGCGATGAAGCCGTCGTCGTAGCGGGTGTTGAGCTGAAGGTAGCCGGTATCGGTGATCTGCTGAGCCGTGAGGGTGAAATCCTTGCGGGTGAGCAGGGTGGTGGAGACATTCTGCATGGAAGCCTGTACGTTCGTGCTGACGTAGGGCGTGAAAGAGACCGTGGCGTCCGTGTCGTAGCCGATGCCGCCGGTGGCGGTGCCCCATGAGGCGGGAACGGTGTAGGCGGGATTCTTCCAGTCGGCGGTGACGACGGAGGCCGAGGGGTTATAGAGCGCGAGGACTTCGGCGGGCGAGAGGCCGCGATTGAAGATGACGGCATCATCAATCTGGCCCTGGAACCAGCGATCGGCGGCAACACTGGCACCGCCGCGGCTGCCGATGTTCCAGTTGGCATTGATGGTGCCACTGGGAACGCTGACGGCTCCGATAGCATCCACGGCAGAGCCAATTTGCACGCCGTCCTTGTAGAGACGCCATGTGGTGCCGTCATAAACTCCGCAGACGTGCTGCCAGACGTTGAGGGTGGCAGCTCCGGCGACGGAGACGCCGTGATTGGCGCCGTTCCATCCGAAGATATCGAGCGCCCCGTTAGTGACGCGGAGGGTGATTTCGCCGTTTGAGGGCGTTTGGACATGACCCTTGTTGATGATGTTCATCTGAGCGGCCCTTTGAATGGTGGGTCTGATCCAGGCTGCGAGGGTGATCTGGCCGGTGATCTGGAGGTTGGCGGGGTTGCCGAGGGTGATGGCCTGAGTGGTGCCATTGAGGTTGAGCGCGCTGGTGGCGACAGCATTACGGTCGGTGGTGTAGGTCGGGGCATTCGTCGGAGTCCCGTTGTTGGCCGGGGATGAGGAGCCGGAGTCATTGGCGTTACCATCCAGTGCGTAGCGGCTGATGGGGCCCGGGGAAGGCGGCGAGACGAGCGTGCTGGTGAACCCATTATCCCCGCCTGCGGCAGCGGTGGTGACGTAGTAGCGCGTGGTGGCGGATGTGGATGCGTAGGTGAGCGGCGTGGGAATGGTGCCGACGGCGCGAGGATCGGAGCCGTCGAGTGTGTAGTAAATCTGCGCACCGGCGGGAGCGCCGGGGATGCTCATAGTCAATGAATAGCCGCCGGGGACGCTTCCGCCGTGCTGCGAGAAGTCCGCGGCTTCCACCGCCGGAAACAGCCCGTCCACCTTCAACTGGCGCAGCAGGTTTTGCATGTTCGCCTGGTCCGAGAGGTTCGTCCGCATGGCGAGGAAGTCGAGGGGCACGTTGTCTATGATGCCGCCGCCGTTGACTGAATCGCCGGGGATGCCGCAGAGGTTTTTCCAGGTGGTGATGACGGAGGCGGCGGTGGAGTAGCGTCCGGCGTAGGCGACGATGGCCTTGGTAATGGTGGCGGCTCGGGCATTCCAGCGGGCGGTGGTGGTGGCGGGAGTGAGGGCGCCGTTGTTGAAGAGGTGCTTCCGAATGTGGTCGGCGTAGCGCAGGCGATACTCGGGAGAGGCCATCAGCTCCTCGTGCATCCACTGGGGATTGGAGTAGGTGAAGTTGGTCTGGTTACTGCCGCCCCACGGACCGGTCTGGTCATTGGCGGCCACGCCGATGCTGCCGGCCCAGCTCGACGCGCGCAGGGTGTGCTCGGCGTCATGATTAAAGAAGCCGAAGCCGCGCTCGCCGAGGCGGTCGCGCATCCCGTGCCAGTTGTTCGGCTGGTTGAAGGGGCCGAGGAATCCGGAGAGACAGGCGTCGCCGTCGCCGGAGTAGAAGAGCGCGAGGGTGTAGGTGATGAGGTTGTCCACGTCGAGCAGCACTGGATAGGCCGGATTGCGCGAGCCGTCGGGATTGCGTCCGAGGATGCGGAAGTAGTTTGCATTGGTGGGATTGGCCTTCACATCCTTGCAGCGGTCCCAGAGTTCCTTCCATGCCGCCCGTCCGCCCCCGGGCAGGACATCGAGGTAGCCGTTGGTGGCCTCGGTGGAAAAGGCGATGCCGGAGTAGCGGTCCTTGTTTTTGACCACATCGTAGTTGTCCTTGTCGCCGCCGAGGTAGGTCTGACCGTAGGAATTTTCCGGGCGTTCGTGGATTTCGAAGATGCCCCAGTAGAGGCCGTTAAGGTAGAGGTGGACGAAGCGGCTGCGGGTCCATTGCTGGCCCATGGCACCCATCAGTTCGCGGCAGAAGGGATCGCGGACGAGTGTTTCCTGGCCATCGTTGGCGGAGGTGGACCATGCATAGTTCTGGCTGCCGCGGAGGTCGAAGGTCTCGTATTCGGCCGCTCCGTCGGGGCCGTAGAGACGGTAGTTGAGTTTTCCGTTGCCGTATTCGTTGCGGAAATAGACGCGGAAGCTGTGCTTTACGAAGCTGTCATTGCGGCTGTATCCGCCCCGCAGGCGGAGGCCAATGTTCTCGCCGAACTCGCCGTGGCCGGCTTCGGGCGTGAGGCCGGGTTTGGTGATGTCGAGGAATTCAATGCTGGCGGGTCGTTCCCAGACTTCGCCGTGACCGTTGGTGCCGTTGACGTAGATGCCGGTGGCGGGGTCGGTGAGGTTGTTCTGCTGGGTGACGACGGAGATGGAGGGGATCTGCGTGAGGGCCTCGCGGATTTGCGTGGCATTGTAAGCGGCGGTGACGCCGGGGGTGAAGCCGAAATTGAATGCCTGGTTTCCGTTAGTCGCCGCGCTGGTGGGCCAGCCGGCGGGGATCGTTCCGGCGACCGCGCCGGCAGTGCTGAGCGTGCCCTTCGTTTGCGTGAGCACGTTGGCCAGGAAGATGTAACTGTGCGTATCCACGTTGGTGCTCTTCCAGTTTGTTTTGAAGGCGCGGGCGCGGACGACGCGGGTGCCGGAGTAGGAGCCGCCGGGATTGGCGATGGCGACGGGTGCGGTGTAGGTGATGCCGTTCGTTAGCGTGGGCTCGCTGTTGTCGAGCGTGTAGCGGATGACCGCATCGGCGGTGAGGGAGGTGATGCTGAGATTGAATGCTGCATCGTAGAAGCCGCGGCGGTGGCTGAAGACAGTGTCCTTCACCTCATCGTAGTACCACGGCGTGTTATTCAGCGTGCCGGGGGTGGCTCCCGTGAGATAGACATTCGACGTGGTGCTCAGCCCGGTGCTGAAGAGTTCCGCCGAGAGGAGGAAGTTGTCGTCGCTTGCGGCGAAGTTGAGTCCGTGAATGGCGAGCACGTTGCCGCTGCCGGCATTCAGCGATGAAATGAACGCGCTGAGGTCGAGCGTTTCCGCCGTGAGTCCCTGACCGAGTGTGCGGTCCACGGTGGCGGTGCTGTTCTGGTCCGGAGTGGCGGGTGCATTGCGGCGCGCGACTTCCACGCCGTTCACATAAGCCACAAAGCCATCATCGTAGCGCATCCGCAGCGACAGACCGGTGAGCGCATTCGGATTCGTCACGGTGAAGGGCAATCGCCAGTAAGCGGTCGGGCTGTTGTCCTTCATCGCCGTCTGAATGTCCGTTCGGATGTAGGGGCGGTAGCCGTTCAATTCCGTGCCCAGCACCTGGACTTCACCGAGTGAAATGACGGACGCGTCGTCCGGTGTCGCGCCGCCGGTGGCATCGCGCGTGCGGCTGATCCTGACATGCTGACCGAGCACGGGAGTTCCGCCATTAGCCGCGGCCACGTCGTAGTTGAGGTCCGCGGGGCCGCCGAGGGCGTTGGCGGGATTGAGCAGCGCGGAAGTGTGCAGCACCGTGGTGCCGTCCACGTCATAGATCCTCACCGTGATGTCGCGCAGTCGCTCCGGGCAGCAGCCCTCGCGGTTGTGCATGTTCACTTTGGAAATGGCGGTGCGGCGGTTGAGGTTCACCTGCCAGTTCGGCGTGAGGTCGGTGTTGATGGTGTGAGTGAAGTCGTTGTTCAGGCCGTTGATCGCCAGCGGCGCCAGGTAGAGCGTGGGGCTGTAGTTTGACGTCTGCGTGGCGGTGGGCAGCGGCGCGCCGGTGCGGGCGAGATTGATCTGAGCACTCGCGGCAAAGCCCACGACCTGCACTTCGCCCAGGCTCAGCACGTTCTGTTCATCCGCCGAGCCAGCGCCATTGCCGTCCGTCCCTGAGCCGTCCGGGTCCGCGGTGCGGCTCACTCGGACATGGCGACCCACGACGGGATTGCCGCCGTTGAGGGCAAGGATGTCCACCACCAGCGAAGCAGGGCCGGCGGGGAAAACATAGATGTCATTCTCCGCATTCAGCAGCCCCGAGGTCCACACTGGCGTGAAACTGGCATCGAGGATGGAGACGGTGATGTCCCGCAGCCGGCTCCCGCAGCAGCCGTCGCCTCTATTATATACCGTAATGCTGTTGATGGTGGCATTGCCGCCGAAGTCCGCATTCCAGAAGGCCGCGGCATCCGTGCCGAGCGTGTGCGTGAAGTCGGTGAGGATGCCATTCGTGGCGAGATTGGCGCTGAAGGCGCCATTCGTCGTGCTCTGCGTGGCCGTGGCCGAGGGCGCGATATTGGAAGCCGGAGGCGGCGCGGAGGTAATGTCATAGCCAACACCCGGAGGCGTCGCCGTGGTGATCCACGAACCATCCGGCACATACGCCGCCGTATTCCATGCCGCATTCGGCGCGCTGCCGCCGGCGGGGATGAAGGCCTTGCCCGCCGCCGTGTCGAGATGCGAGGCCGTCACCAACTGCTGCGCCGTGCCAAAGCTCACGTTTTCCTTCTGCGGCGGATAGGGATTCCACTCGCTCGTCTTCGTCGTCCCGTCCGGCTTCACGAGCGCCAGATATTCGCCGGCGTCGTTCATGGAAAAGTTCGTGTGCAACTGCGCACCCGTGCGGTTCTTCGTGCTGGCCCACACGATGATGGACTGCCCGGCATTCACCGTGCGGCTGGGGAACACCCATTTCTGCGGCAGCGCCACATCGTCGGTCAGCGACCAGTTTTGCAGATTCACCGCCGCCGGGCCGGGATTATAGACTTCGATCCAGTCCATGAACTGCCCGTCTTCATCGGCCAGGTAGCCGGAGTTATCGGCCATGAACTCGGAGATGACGGGGTCAGCCGCACGGGCGGAGAGAGTGGCGAAGCAAAACGCCGCGGCGAGTAGGGGGAGGGTGCGCATGGTATGGAGTAGGGGGAGGGCGGAACAACGGAAGGGTCATTCCATCTGATTTGCGCCAAAAAGGCAACGAACTTCTTCGCCTTGAGCAAAAAAAGCGGCTGCATTGCACACCCGGGGGCTCATTCTATGGGCCCGCCTGCCCCACTGGCGCGGCTCAGAGCGGCTTTTCTGCGACTACGCGGAAGTAGCGGCGCGGGCCGGCGGGGGCGGGGATGGGCACCACCTGCGTCCTGAAGTTCAAGAATATATCCGTGAGGAAATCCCCGCCGGTCGTCACCCATGCACCGGGGCCGGCGCTGAGGGTGGTGCTCGTCTGGATGCGGTAGCGGCGGGTGGGGCGCGCGGTCCTGAACTGGATCGTCATCTGCATGTTCGCGAAATCGGGCCACATGGTGGTGATGCGCAGATACTCCCCGGCGTCGTTGGGGTTGGTATCGGCGACGTATTCGGCGGCGTCGCTTTGGCCGTCTTTGTCTCTGTCGGTGCCCACTCCGGCGGCGGGGAGATTGCCGAATTTCTGCATCTCCCATGCATCGGCCATGCCATCGGCGTCGGTGTCCGGGCAGGCTAGGGTGTCGGTGGTGAGATTTCCTGCCAGGTTGATCCAGCCGGTGTTGGCGCTGTAGGCGTAGCCCGTGAACTGGCCGGTGAGCAGATTGAAATGCGGGCGGTTAGGGTCATTGACCACTGCATTCCAGCCGAAGTTCACCCACCCGATGTTCGCCCCGTAGGCGTAGCCGGTGAGGGTGCCGGTGCCGTTGTGGTTCACGCCGGTGTCGGTGGCGCTGGTGTTGGAATAGGTGTGTCCGTTGTCGGGGGTGCCGTCGCCCACACTGATCCAGCCGAAGTTGGCGGCGTAGATGTTGCCGCTGAGGAAGGCCTCGCCCACGACGACGCCGTCCGGGGCGGACGGGCGGAAGTTCAGCCAGCCGGTGTTGGCTCCGTAGGCATATTTGAGGGGATCGTTGACGGTGGTCTGCGCGGGGGCCGTGGTGGCTAGGGCGAGGAGGCAGCAGCAGAGGGCGGCGGGTGTTTTCATGGTGGCTACTGGGGCGGGGCGATGAGGGTGAGCTGGCGCACGCCGCCGGTGCGGGTGCCGGTGGTGTTGGTGACGCTGCTGCGGACGCGGATGGTCTGGCCGACGAGGAAGGGGCCGAGGGCATTCCCGCTGGCGTCGTAGGGCACGCTGTGGGTGAAGCCCGTATCCGTATCCACGATCATCCATTCCAGGGTGGCGACTTCATCCGCTTCCAGTTCATAGGGTTCGTACTGGACGAGGAGCTGCAGGCCGCCAGTGCCGCCCTGGGTGAAGAACTTGATGCCGAGGGTCTCGGGGAGGTTGGACTCGGTGGTGGTGGGGATGGAGGCGAGGGCCTGCTCGGCGGGGCTGCCCACGTCTGCGCTGCCGCCGGCGGCATTGAGGAAGCGGATGCAGAGCAGCTCTACATTCCGGGCGGACTCGCGCAGGGAGCGGCGGGCTTCGTCGAGATTCAGCTCCGCGCTTTTCACCGTCGCGGCGAGCGGGTAGTAGGAGTTGATCTTGCTAACGAAGATGGCCTGGGTGACGCCGAGGCGGACGATGGCGGGCCGGATGGGTATGGAGGCGATTTGAAAGGCATCTACCGAGGCCCACACGGGGGCGAGGAGGTTGCAGCGTTTAATGGTTTTATCCGGGGAGTAGGGCACGACGCCATAGACCTTGTCGAGGTCATCCAGGAGGCCGCTAGTGGGATCCATGACGCCGTCTATGAGCTTGGGCACCTTCAGCGAGATGATGCGCAGTTCGTTCCATGAGAAATCCACGGCCTGGCCCGCGACGTCGAGGGCCTGGACTTTGACGTCGCGCGCGGAGGCGAGGGTGGGCAGGGCGCTTTTCAGGCCGCTGAATTCCAGGGTGGAAATGGCCCCGAGCTTGAGGGTGGGGAAGAAGGTGGTCCAGACGGCCATGGTGGCGTCGGCGCGGGTGAGGATGTTTTGCCAGTATTCCATAGGAGTGGTGCTTGCGCGGGTTTGGGTGGTTTAGTTTTGGTTTGGTTGGGAAAGTGAATGGCTGAAGCCGGGGGCTGGGTCGCCCGCCACCGGTCGGGAGCAATTGTGCCGGGGGTTGGAGTGGCTGAATAGTGCGCCAAAATGTCCCATAGGCGTATCCTGGGACATCCGCCGGGGGTGGGGGTGGTTTGCCAGGGTCCGACAGCGTGCAGCCCTTATGCAGCAATGATGCCACCGTAACCGAAAATGACTTTTACCCCCCAAACTGTCACTTAGAACCCCCAAACTGTCGTTTAGACCCCCCGTCCTGTCGTTTAGAACCCCCATCCTGTCGCTTAGGGGGGGCGTGCTGTCACTTTGACACACCAAACTGTCGCTGCGGAGGCCCGTGCTGTGGCTTAGAACCCGGCACCTGTCGCTTCGGGTGCGGGTGCTGTCATTGAGACACCGGAAACCGCCATTTAGCCCCCGCGGGCGGCGCTGCGGGACACCGGCACGCTCCCGCCAGGAACCGCCGACGGGGACGCTGCTGGGGATGGCGTTTGGTTTCATGGCGCGCAGGAGGGAGCGGGGGACTATGGGGTGCCGAGGGATTTGAGCGGGGCGTCCACGGTGCCGGCCACAACGGTGCAGCCGATGGCGTTGGCGGCCTTGATGGCCACACCCTGCACCCTTTCGCCCCGGCAGAAGCTGGCGGTGCCGGACACCAACATCCCGTAATTGCCGCCGGCGAGGTTTTCGGCGGTGCCGGTGCAGTTGGTGGCGTTGCCGCCGCAGTTCAATCCCGTGCCATTCGAGGAGGCGCCGGTGCAGTTGGTGGCGTTGCCGCCGCAGTTCAATCCCGTGCCAGTCGAGGAGGTGCCGGTGCAGTTGGTGGCATTGCCGACGCAGTTCAATCCCGTGCCACTATTGGAGGTGCCGGTGCAGTTGGTGGCGTTGCGGAAGGAGTACAATCCCGTGCCACTATTGGAGGTGCCGGTGCAGTTGGTGGCGTTGCCGGTGCAGTCTAATCCCATACCACCCGTGGAAGTGCCGGTGCAGTTGGTGGCGTTGCCGGTTGCCGCGATGGCACGCGACAAGCAGAGATCCGCGCTACAGTTCTGGACTTCTTGGGCACGGATACCGTCGCTTCCGCAGTTCCTGGCTGTGCAGCGCTCCACGACACCCTGGTTGTCAAGAAAGATGCCATCCAATGCAACCCCCGTCACATGGACGTCCGAGACGAGGGCCTGGGTGATAAAGCTGCCTGAGTAAATCCCATTGGTGAACCCGGCCGCCACTGCGGGACCGCTGGCGGGCACCGTGGTCCCGCTAACGATAGAACCATTCCGCACCGTGAGCCGTGAGCGGCTGGAAGAAATACTGATGGCAGTGCCACTGCTGCCGCCCGTGAAGGTGGAGCGGATGGTGAAGCCATTGAGGTCGAGGGAAACGTCATCGCTGGTGATGACGATGGCATTACCCGAGGCGACGGTGATATTCCCCGTGAGGTAGTAGCTGCCGGGCGCGGTGATGTTGTAGGGCGCAGCGGCGGAGAGGGCTTGCACCGGCGTGCGGGCCTCGATCTGGTCGAGCGTCTTCATGGTCGGGCCCGGTGCTGCTATCGGATCCAGCCGCCCCTGGGAATAGCTGGTGACGACGCTGTAGAGGAGCCCGCCGATGGCGAGGACGAGGAGACTGCTGACGGTGGGGTTTATTTTCATGGCGCGGCCTTTTCGCATTTCCCACGCCGCCTGTCAATATTTTGTCAGGAGACTCTGCGAAAAGTTTCGCGGTGCTGCGCCGGCACCATCGGCGGAGGCCCCGGCTAGCCCACCCCTGATCACGGGGCCAGCGTGATGCGCACGCGCATCTGCCGGCGCGGGGTGGTGGCGGGGGTGAGGAGGTCGCGGACTTCCACGAGGCCTGGCTCAGTGAGAGGATGCGCGCGGTTTTCGGAGACGAAGCCCGCGCCGGTGAAGGGCGCGCTGTTCAGGCTGGTGGCGAGGTCGGTCCAGGTGGTGAGGTCGTTGCTGGCCTGGACTTTCAAGGTGACGCCTGTGCGGTCGAGCGGGCGGGTGAAGAGGAGGCGGAGGCGCTGGCCGTCGTTGTAGATATGGAAGCCGCCGTCGGGCAGGACGGTGCCGGCCTGCGGCGGGAAGAGGCCGAGGGCGAATTCGGTCGCGTTGTCATAGCCGTCTTTGTCGTGATCGGCGGTGGGGAGCGCGCCGGGGAGGCCGTTGGCGGCGGCCCATGCGGCGAATGTCAGGCCGGTGGTGGTGACGACGCGGAGGGTGCCGGTGGTGTAGAGTTCCGATGTGTCCCACGCCAGGCCGGCGGGGAGCGCGGGAAGTGTGAGGCTGGCGAAGGTGCCGGCGTCGCGCGCGGCGTCGAAATCGAAGATGTCGAAGCTCTGCCCGGCGGCGGGGGTGAAGCCGTTGATGAGCGTGACGGCGAGCGTGCCGCCCCAGGTGACTTGCGGCGCGGTGGCGTGGGTGAAGGTGAGTTTGTCGTGCTGCGTGCCGGCGGTGAGGCCGCCGATTTCCATCGTCAGGACATTCGATTCTGTGAAGACCATCTGCGGCGCGAGGCTGACGCTGGCGGGCGAAGCGCCGGGCGAATAGCCGCCTTCCATATAGACCGTGCCGGTGCCGGTGAAGGGGCCGGCCCCGCGCACCTGGCCGAAGAAGACGAGCGCCGATCCGGCGCTGGCTTTCACTTCCGCGCCACTGTGGCGAAAGACATCGAAGAAGGCCCCGGTGGCTCCGCCGCTGGCGATGAGGCGCGAGCCGGCCTGCATCTGGACGGTGCCGTAGCATTGCGAGTTGCCGCCGGTCAGGTTGATGTTGCCGGCATTCATCAGGCCCGCGTTCGGGCTGGCGGTGGTGGGCACGGGTGTGGAGGGGAAATAGAGCGCGCCTTCGCCGTTGATCTGCCCGCCGGCGGCATTGGTGAAGGGCTGGGAGAAAATCAGCGCGCCGCCGAAGAGATTGACGCGGCCCGCGCTGGGGGCGTTGGTGCCGGTGAAGGCGAGGACTTTGCCGGCATCGGCGCGAATCTGCCCGCTGGCGCTGTTGGTCACGGACCGGGAGATGGTGCCGTCGCCGGTGATGAGGCCGGTATTGGTGAGGGCACCCGCGCCGCCGAGCTGACCGACGCCGTTTTGCAGCACCACGGTGCCGGCATTGGCGATGGCTCCGGCAGGCGAGGTGAGGCCGCTGACGAAGAGCCGGCCCGTGGCGTTGTTGGTGAGGGTGCCGGTGAAGGCGAGCGTGCCGCCGCGGTGTTCGATGGTGCCGTCGTTGGTAATGGCTGAGCCGGAGAAGCCGCCGCCATTCACTTGCAGGAGCGC
>JANOZA010000568.1:0-1618 GCA_031429155.1 Verrucomicrobiota bacterium
GGCCTTCGTGGCGATAGATGCCATCCTCGCTGACGACCGAAGGGTCTATGCTGGTGCTCTTAATGACCGCGCCGTCAGGTGCGATATTGCCGCTCGGAAAGGTGACGGTGCTGGTGAGACCGCGGGCTTTTGCTTTGTCCGGCGGGAGGATGACTTCGTCCGGGGAGACGCCGTCCATTTTCTCCAGCAGTTCGCGGAAGCGGGCGCGGCGTTCGCTGGTTTCCCATGCAGAGAGGACATCGCCTAAGGGGACCGATGAGACGGATAGGACGGATAGGTCCAATAGGCCGAGATCGCGCAGATGGAGCATGACTTCCGGCACGCCGCCGGCCATGAAGACGCGGACGGTGGGGTGATGCACCGGGCCGTTCGGAAGCACGCTTACGAGTCTGGGCGTGCGGCGGTTCACTGCCGTCCAGTCATCCACGGTAGGGCGGCGCAGACCGGCGGCGTGGGCGATGGCGGGAATGTGCAGCAGGAGATTTGTCGAGCCGCCAAAGGCCGCGTGGACGGTCATGGCATTGGTAATGGCGGCATCGGTGAGGATGTCGCGCGTGCGCAGACCGGCGCGCGCCATGTCCGTAACGCAACGCGCCGCCTGACGCGCGATGTCCAGCCACACTTCCTGGCCGCTCGGTGCCAGCGCCGAATGCGGCGGCGCGAGACCCAGCGCCTCCGCCACCACTTGAGCAGTCGCCGCCGTGCCGAGAAACTGACATCCCCCGCCCGGTGAAGCGCACGCCCGGCAACCCATGTCCGCCGCTTCTTCAAGACTGATGATGCCATGAGCATAGCGAGCGCCCATCGTCTGCACCGAGCCGGCATCTTCGCCAGTGGCAGGCGGCAGCATCACGCCGCCGGGCACGATGACGCAGGGCAGATCGTGCATCGCGGCGAGCGCCATCATCATTGCGGGCAAGCCCTTGTCGCACGTCGCCACGCCGATGACGCCTTTTCGCACCGGCAGGCTGCGAATGAGCCGACGGAAGACGGTCGCCGCGTCATTGCGATAGGGAAGCGAGTCAAACATACCCGTCGTCCCCTGGGTGCGTCCATCGCAGGGATCGCTCACGTAGCCCGCGAATGGCATCGCCCCGAGTCGCCGCAACTCCTCCGCCGCAGCGCGCACCTGGAGCGTGATCTCCCAATGCCCCGAATGATAGCCGAGCGCGATCGGCTCGCCATTCTCCGCGCGCAGTCCGCCCTGCGTGCTCAGTATTAAATAAGGTGGCCGCCCCATCTCGTCCGCACGCCAGCCCATGCCGGCATTCTGACTCCAGCCAAAGAGATCGCCGCTTGGCCGCTCGCGCAGCATCTCGTCTGTGAGTGGAAGCGCACCCGTGGGACCGGGAGCTTTGGAATGCACCGCGAGCAGCGCGTCGGTGCAGGGAAAGAGGGGTGTGGACATGCTTCGCTCTCGCCGAAGTCGCGGCGGGTAGCAAGGAAAGCAGTGCCTCAGGGTGGTGCCTGCCAGTGGATGGCAAGGAACGCACGGGTGCCCGCAGATAGCGGCAGCCGTACGGTGATGCGATCCACTCCGTCGTTCAGGGCCGTGGCGGAGACGGGCTCCACGGCGGCAGCGGTCCAGGAGGTGAGATTGCTGCTCTGCATGACGGTG
>JANOZA010000569.1:0-5496 GCA_031429155.1 Verrucomicrobiota bacterium
CGCCCGGCAGTGCCCACAGGATGTTGAAGAAGTTGCCAGTGTGCCCGGTGTCGCGCTCTGGTCCGTGGGAGGCGACGCTCATGCGCGAGAAAAACTCCGCGCCTTTCGCCTCACCGAGCAGGTTGAACAGAACGGCGGCCATGCCGCACTTGCCGTTGTCGTCGTGGTTCTCAATCCACGGATGATGGTCGCCATAGGGGATCGCACCTTTGCCGATGTAGAATCGAAGCAGCCTCGCGCTGCGCTCAATGGCCAGATCTACCGCCGGATCTTTAACGCCCGCCGCCCGCGCCATCACCAGCGAAATAGTCAGCGGCAATCCCGGAGAGTTCATCATCCCGTAGCCGCGGAGTCTTCCATCGGGGAGTGCAAACCCGTGGCCCCACGAGCCCACCGCACTCTGACCTTTGGCTGCTTCCAGCGCGAGCCTCCGCAGGCCCGGCATGACTGACTGGTCGCTGGTCGCCATCACATACTCGGAGAGCAGCATCATCACGTAGCCATAGTGCCACGTCTGCATCGAGCCGGCGGAGAAGTCCGCCGCCCACTGCGCTTCTTTCTTCACCAGCGGGAGGTAGGCAGGCTCGCCGCTGGCCAGCAACGCGAGCGCATTGAGCGAACGCACGATGGCGTCCTCGTGATGCGGGGATTTCGCGACCTTCCCGGCCAGCGCCTTGCACCCCAGCTCCAGGAGGCGCTTCGATTTCGTGCAGTCATAAGGCGCAGTGACGCCGTAGCTGCCGAGCACCGCGAGCTTCACCACTACTTCCTCGGCCTTGCCCGCCCGCCAGCGAGTGAGCGCCAGCTTTCCGCCGCCCGCCTGCGATTCGCCATCTGTGAGCGCCTTGCCCAACTCCGTGCGCGGGTCGTAGGAAAACGCCTTGCCGCCCACGCCGAGCAGCACGTCGCCGACCGCGATGATGCCATCGGCGGGCGAACCCTTCTCCACTTTGGTAATGGAAATCTGCCGCGCATCCGAGGTCACCATCTTATCGCAAAACATCCACCCGCGCAGCCCCGTGGGGCCGAGATTCCAGTCGTGTTTCGCTTTGGCGGGAATGGCGTCGCCATTGGTGAAGTCGGGCAACGCCAGCTTGTCCTTCGCGGCGGTTGCCCGACTGGGCGCGGCCAGTATCGCGGCTATGAGTAGAGTCGAAAGTTTGGTAATGAGGGTCATGTCAGAAGAGTCGCAGACTGGGTGGCCGAGGTTGGCCGGGGGATTTCAGTTAGGGGGTTGCTCGGAGGCGGGCCAGGATTCGGCCGGACGGCGAGGCGTGAGTGGTCGGGATCTTCACCGTGACATCGTCATTCGGGCTGCCCGCAGTGACCTGGACGACAATGTCACCACCGACAGTGCCGCTGGCGGCTGGAATCTCTACCGGAATCCAGTCCGTCAGGTTGTTCCCGTAGTCGAGGTAAAGTTTCGCCGGCCCCTGGTTGTTGACCCGCTTGAACTGGAGGGTCAGAAAGCCGGGGTCCATGCCCGGAGCGGGCAGGACGGCCAGGCCGTTGGCGGACGGGCTCGCGGCACCAAGCATCCACGCCATGCCGTTGTCGAGGTCGTCACCGTTGGCGTCGTCGTCGAATGACGCGCCGCCGGCCCAGGCAGTGTATGGATTGCTGGCATTGACCGTGATCGTCGTGTTATCTTCAATGGCCGGGGTGGTGACCAGTACGTTGCCCGCGACGTCTTTCAAAACCGCAGCGGCATTGACCTTCAGCCTGAGAGTCCCGGCGCTGGTCGGTGTGACTGGAACGCTGAAAACTCCAGGAGTGCCTTCGGTGACCGTGCCGATGCTGATGGCTGCGGTGCCCGCATTGCCGAAGTCCGTGGCCTCGATTGTGCCGGCGTCCATGTCCTCATTGAATGTCACCATGTAGGTCACCAGGGTGTTCACGCCGACCGGGCCACCACTCCGGTCATCTGCGATGTCAGAGCCAAGCAGCGTCGGCGGAGTAATGTCGGAGCCGGTTTCAGCGGTGATGACGATGTTATCAAAGCTGTGAAACGTCGGGTTCGAGCCGCTACCCCGGACGAGACGCCCAATCATCATCTGCGCGGTGTTGGTGAAGACAATGCCGCCTGCTCCGTTTGTGATTGTCTTTGAATAGGCGTTCCATGTGCCGAGCACTCCGTGGGTGCCATTGCCAAGAAAGGTGTCTATTAAAACGGCGTCCGACATGTCTCCCAATGCAGAATAGTAGAGAGCCAGCCAGAAACTCGTATTAAGTGGGTAGGTGCCATCGGCCGTGCCCTCCTTCAAATCGAAGGAGATGGTGACGGAACTCGCACCGAGGGTGACCAACTGCATGTCACTGTCGAGCGTAGCGGCTCCGGTGGATGATCGAACCCTCATACTTATCCCGGCGTTTGTTGCCGCGCCGTAAGTCCCGCCGAAACCAGCAACATCCGTGCGGGCGTTACCGGCGGTGCTGACAACTCCTCCGTGGGTCACAGGCTTGTAGCTGTTGGTCACATCCTGCCACGCTGATTTTGTTTCATTTTCTGGGGCGGTGGTTTTACTGATGCTATCCGCCGCCATGCCTTCAAAGGTATCGGAGGTGATGGTCACCGTCGCTTTGGCTGAAAAGATGAGGAATACCCCCGCGAGCGTGGCGAGGAGCGGAGTGGTTCTGGTTCTTGATTTCATGGTTTGGATTTTCGTGAGGGAGGGCACTTAAAAGGAGCACTCCTGAGTTGGAATTCTGCCGGGGCTCTCCAAAATCCCAAACTCGTTTCACCTGGACAGCCTTACCCTGTTGGGGGTAGGCACTGGGGATGCATCCATTGCTCCTTCTTTCCGCCGCCGGGCAGGTCGCTGCGCACCTTCGCAGGGAGCTGGAGGCCGGGCGCTGGACGGGAAAGCTGCCGGGAGTGAACTCACTTGCTGCGGAGTTGGGGGTTAATCGCAAGACCGTGGAGACCGCGCTTCGGCAACTGGAACGTGACGGCCTGCTGCTGGGACAGGGACCGGGACGCATGCGCCTCATCATCCCGGCGGGAACGAAGCCCGCGCCCTCCTTGCGTGTCGCCGTATTGACTTACGATACCGCCGACCGCTCTCTGGCCTACATCGTCGAACTCCAGCACGCGCTGACAGCCGCAGGACATTCCGCCGTCTTCCTCGCCAAGGCGCTCACCGAACTGGGCATGGACGTGACGCGCATCGCGCGGCTCGTCAAACAAACCCCCGCCGATGCCTGGGTGGTCCAGTCCGCCTCGCGGGAAGTGCTGGAGTGGTTCCACGCCCGGCCCGCGCCGGTCTTCGCCCTCTTCGGACGCCGCGAGGGACTTCCCATCGCCGCCACGGGGCCGGACAAAATCCCGGCCATCACGGTCGCCACCCGCCGGTTGATCGCACTGGGGCACCGCCGCGTCGTCATTCTTTGCCGCGGGGAACGGCGCAAGCCGGGTCCCGGAAGGAGCGAACGCGCCATTCTCAATGAACTCGCTGCCCATGGAATACCGACGAGTAACTACAACCTGCCGGACTGGGAGGAGACGCCGGAGGGATTCCAGAAACTGCTCACTTCGCTCTTCAAGGTCACACCGCCCACGGCGCTCATCATCGCGGAAGCACCGCTCTTTGTCGCCGCACAACAGTTTCTCGCACGCCGCGGCCTTTGCAGCCCGGAACATGTTTCGCTAATCTGCTCTGACTCCGATCCCGCCTTCGCCTGGTGCCAGCCCCCCATCGCCTGCATCCGCTGGGATGCAGGCCCGCTCATCCGCCGCATCGTGCGCTGGGCCGCAGATGTAAGCCGCGGGCGGACCGACATCCGGCAAACTTCGACCCCGGCAAAATTCATCCCCGGCGGCACCATCGGCCCGGCTCCGACCGGCTGAGTCTAGTGGTTCGATGCAGTGAGCATGCGGGGTAGCGTAACTCGACTTTCCAAAGTCGAGTGCTGCCGGGCACGCGGATACTCGACTTTAGAAAGTCGAGCTACGTCCGCCGCGACACCCCGCAACTTCACTGATTTGAACAACTAGTCCGCCTCGCTACTTCTTCTCCAGCATTTTGATTTTGATGTCTTTGAACTGGAGCGTCATCGTGTGGCCGGAATGCATCTGGAAGCCGATGACCCCGTCCTTGCACGCCTTGGGGCTGTTGTCCGTCATCTCCGTGGTGACCTGACCGTTGATGCTGTATTTGATATGGTTGCCGTCCACGGTCACGGCGACATCGTTCCATTCCCCCACGGGCTTGATCATCGCTTTGATTTCATTCCCGGTTTTATCGAGAGGCGTGGAGGTGCGCTTATTCTCAGCGTCCCAAACGGTCTTCTCTCCGCGGTTGCTCATGATACCGCGACCGCCGGCCACACCGCCCTCGTCGTAGATGATCCCCGTGTACCCATTGCCCGCGTCAATGTCCGCCTGATAGCCGCCGACGTGAAAAGCCTCCGCGTTATCAATCTTCCCGCGGACCTGCAGACCGGAATTCCCGCCAGGGGTAAGCCACTTGAAACGGTAGCGGATCTCAAAGTTGGCGAACTTCTCCGGCTGATCCTTCGAGCAGAGCAAAATCAAGTCCGTCTGCTTGGAGTTCTCCTTCGTTTCGGCGCACTGGACCGCACCATCCACTACCGACCAGTAGCCCTTCAGACCCTCCCAGCCGCTGAGGTCCTTGCCGTTGAAAAGTGAGATCCAGCCATCTGCACCGGCAGCGGGGATTTCGGCTTTGGCCTTATCCTGGGCCATGGCGCCAGTCGAGAGAGCGCCAAGCGCCAGTACTGCAGAGAGGGTGGTGAATGATTTCATCGGCATGAGGTGTTGTGTGTTGATGGATTCTAACGCGGCGGCCACTCTGGTCCGGCAAACATACGCCGCAAGGGATTTCAAGGTCCACCTCGTCCGCATCTTCGAAAAGCTTGGTGCCGACAACCGCCACGCCGACACAGTTACGGCCCTCGCGTGCCTCTCCACGGTGCCACGGCCATAGGCCAGGGCCGCATCCTCGCCGCCGACTGCCGCCTCTCCTTCCGCTTCCACGGCAGCGGCGAAGAACAGGCCGCCCTGCTCAGCGCGATCCTGTCCGCAGGAGTCAGAGTCCGCGCCTTCGAAGAGCAGAAATCATCCTTTGAAGACATCCTCGTCCAGGTCGCCGAAGGCAACCGCGCCGCCCCTTAATTGACGCGATGGGCAAGTGGCTCGGATCGTATTCCGCCGCGTGAGCCATCACGCGGTCAGCAAGGGCCGTGTCGCATGCCCTGATGAGCCGGGTCTGTCGGGGTTCATAAAAACCTGCGGCGAAAACCGCATCAGCGGATGTTCGATCACAGAAAATTCAGCCTGGTTTTCCTGTGAACTCACATAAGACAACATCTCCTGAATCAGCAGCGACGGATTCAAGGCCTCGTTGCTACGAATATCGCGACCGTCGAACAGCATGATCAAGCGATCCGAGGTCAGACCAATGGCCTCAAGAAACAGGCCACGATCAACAATGCCCGATGACAGATCCGCAAATCGCGGACGCGCCTGAATCAGGT
>JANOZA010000570.1:0-8705 GCA_031429155.1 Verrucomicrobiota bacterium
GGTAATAACTGCGGCGCGGCGGCGATGGCGGGTGGGCCGTAATGGGTGCCGCCGCCGCCGCCGGTGGTTGAGGATTGTTGAATAAGGTTGGCCCCGGTGCGAGTGAGCGTCCCTTCATTGTGAATGTCCGCCCCAGCCGCAGCGGTATTGCCGGCGATGATGCAGTTTTTCACTGTGAGGCTGGCTTCGTTAAAGACCGCACCGCCGCCTTCGCCAGCGGTGTTGCCGGAGAGCGTGCATTCCGTGAGTGAGAGCAGGCCGTAGTTGTGCAGAGCCCCGCCGTTCCGCCCCCCACTGGTCGCAACATTCGCTGTCAGCGTGCAAAGTGAGAGTGCCGCGGTGCCGGCGTTGTCGAGGCCGCCGCCTTCGCCAGCGGTGTTGCCGGAGAACGTGCAGCGGTGGAGTGAGAGCGCGCCCTGGTTGAAAATTGCACCGCCATTGCCATCGGGCGCGGCTCCGCCTGTGAATGTCAGTGCGCCCAGTGTCAGATCAGATGCACTGACAGCGCGGAATATCCGCGACGTCCCGCCGCCGCTCAGCGTGATGCCGTTCGGCAGCGCGGTGGCGTCCACTGCTACCGTCTGCGCGCCGCTGCTGATCTCTCCGCTCGTCAGCGTGATCTTCTGGCCGTCGAGCGCCGCATTGAAATGAATCTGGTCCGGCCCCGGCTGTGCGAGTGCCGCCGCCATCGCCGCGCGCAGCGAACCCGCGCCGCTGTCCAGTGCCTTTGAGACCACGATGGGCTGCGCGTTGATGAGAATGTTGTCCAGCCACTGGCGCGAGACATTTACTCCGGCGCCCGTCGCGGCACCCCAGCCGTAGCGCGGCCCGTTTCGCTGACTGAATCCCGACAGCGGCAGCCCTGCGAAGAGCACCGTGCTGCCGTGCTTCACATCCAGGAGTCCGCCCGGGCGCAGGCGGATGTGGACGGAAGTCCAGGCTCCATTGTGCGCATCAAACGCCACCCTGCCGGCCAGCACATTATTCATCGTCACCGTTATCTCGCGTCCGGGTTCCCCGGGCTCCGCGTGGGTGTCGAAGGACACGATGAGCCCGCTGCCGGTCCCTTCTTCATCCCACGTCCCGTTGACCAGATTCGTGCCCCAGCAAAAACTGAATCCCTCCCCTGGGTCCGCGCCGCCGTCGCCGCAGAGGACATCGAACGTCACATCAAATGAGCCCACCACGGTGCCGCCCGTCAGACTATCAATCACCAGCGATCCCGACTGCCCCGCGACGGCATCTGTGAGGCGCAGCGCGCCGCTGTTGCCCGTGCCCCCGCTGGCCACGCGCGCCGTATTGCCGAACACATTCACCCCCGCCGGCAGTCCCGGGCCGTTAAAGTCCAAAGTGAAGCCCGCGGCGGGCAGTGCTGACAAAACCATGAGGCCCGCGAGAGCGGCGGCGCGCGATAACAAGAGAGAGCAGTTCATGGGTAGGGGAACGAAGGGGATCGGGAACAAGGGGGTGCAGAACTACTGTACCGCTGCCGCCTGGTGGCGACCAGACTTTTTTATGTGAGTTCCAGCGTGATGTCACGCCTGATGATTCAGGCCCGGCAGGTATTTACAGATCACTTACACAATCCTTCTTGCCCGTTCCGGCTGTGAGGTGGTGAATCGCCACATGAATCGAGTGCCCTTCTTTTTCCGTGGAACCGCAGCGTTGATCCTGGCCTGTTCTGTCGTGCTCGCCAGTGGCGGCGTGCCGGAAGCCCTCGCCCCCCTCCCTCGGATTACCGGCATGGATCTGTTGTCTGGACCAGACGCCGTGACCCTGGCCAGTGGTGCGAAGGCGCAGACCGTCGTGTTTCGAAAGACCCAATGGTCCCTCAAGGACATGCCGCAGAGCGCTGACCTCAGCATGAAAATGGAGCGGGAGGCCAGCCAGTTGCCGGAGGAGAAGCGGCTGGAAGTCATGAACCGCACCGATGATCACATTCAGCTCTGGCTGGTCAGTCTGAAGGAGAACCCCGGAGCCGACGCCGCGTGGAAGCCGGCATTCAAAGCCGGTCCGCTCTCCCATCAGTATCATCGCGAAATGGCGTTTCTGGGGAAAGGCCAGGGCTATGCGTGGTTCGGGTGGATGCCCATCTACGATTGGATCCACCTCCAATCTCAGCTCCACCTTGAGGACGGCGATGCCCCCCTCGAAGGAGCCGCGCGCGGTCTTGCCATTGAGGACCCGGGCTCCATGACCGCCAACAGCGCGGATGCCCTTCTCAGTCAGGCAGGGGCGGGCGCACTGCCGCATCTCAAGCCCCTGCTCGCCTCCCCCGCCACCTTTCAGCGCGCCCTCAACGTGCTCAGCCGGGTTTCCGGACCCGACGCTACCCCCCTGCTCCTGGCATACGCCGGCTCGACCGATCCCGCGGTTGCCACCCGCACCCGGGAACTGCTGGCACACTATCCGCGCGCCGATGCGGAGGATTCCTATTTCAAATGGCTCGATGAAGCCGCCGGCCGCGCCCCGGTTCTCCAACTCATGAGAGCCTGCGCCAAAGTGAACAAAACGAGACTGGCCCCGCTGCTGCCGCGCATCCTCGCCGCGCCAAAGTCGGTGCATGAACTGCGGCTGGCCTTCGAACTCTCCCGCTCCCTCGCCGGCCGGGACATCCCCGCGGAATTGCGCAAAGCCGAGGAAACCATCAAGCGCCACGGCTACCGGAGCGGCACCAACTTCGATCCGCAGAAAGTGGAGGCGGCAGTGGCCGAATTGATCAAGGCCCCCGACGTGGACGCCGCCGCCTGCATCGGCGTCTCCCTCGCCGTCGCCACCACCAAGGGCGACTGGGGACCAGCCAACCAGGCCGGCCTGAAAGTCCTCGAAACCCTCCCCAACGGCCGCGGCCGGCAAATGGCCAAATCGCTCTCCGATTCCACCGACGATACCTGGGTTCGCGAGCGGCTGTCGGGGATCGTGGGGCGGTGAGGCTGGCCGCAGAGCGATCGGAAATGCCGGAGCGTGCGAAGTGAACACGCACCCGGCCCTCTTGCCCTACTGGGGAGAAGGCGCAGGGTGCGGGTCTGAGGTGCCATTAGTGGAAGTGGTCCGGGCTGGGTTAAATTGGCCACAAGATGGATCTGGAATTCCCGAATGGCGCTGTGGCGGCTACAGGATGGATCGGGAATTCCCGAATGGCGCTGTGGCGGCCACAAGATGGTTCGGGATTTCCCGAATGATGTTGTGGCGGCTACAGGATGGTTCGGGATTTCCTGATGCCTTTTGTGGCGCTGACAGCGGGTGGGGGGAAAACAGGGGCTGGGGGATGAGAGAAATTTGTTGCAGAGATGAGCCGTTTGTATTAAATGGCGGGGCACGCGGGTCGCTGGTGCTGGCCCAAACGGGCGGCGGGGTGGGCTTTGCGGGCTTTTTTAACCCCTATTCTTATCCACTTATGAACGCATGGAAATACGAGGAAAACATGATCGAACAGGTCACTCGCGGGAGCTTTAAGCTGATGGATTTGCTGCTGCAGGATCATGTGGCGCGACTGATGAAGATGCTCACGAAGTTCCCGGGGGATACGGATTACCAGGAGATGCACGGGGTGGCGGCGTCGGAGTTGAGTCTGTGGAATGGGGCCTATGTGCCTTACCGGGCGGCGCGCGGTGTTTATAAGGCGCGCACGCAGTCGTTTTATGAGATGCTCGAGTCCCTCCCGGGGCTGCTGGATGACTGGGATATAGACATCCAGGCGGCGGGCGGGCCGACGAAGCCGTATAAAGCGGGCAAGGCGGCCTATACGGAGATTTTCCCGCAGGGCCGCGCGCCTTTTACCTCCGGGGCGGTGGATCAGCGGGTGGCGGCGGTGCAGACGCTGGTGGCTAATCTCCAGGCTCATGCGCCGCTGGCGGCGGTGCTGGGCACGGTGACGACTTTCGCGGGGCAGTTCGCGGCGGCGCGCCTCGCACAGCAGGGCGAGGAGGGGGGCTCGGAGGTGAACTCGGAGGGGCTGGAAATGCGCCGCCTTTCGGCTGCTGATAAGATGTTCCGCAACATCGGACGGGCGATGACGAAATTTGGGGCCGCGGGGATGATAGGGAAGATGTTTGATCTCAACTACATCCGTGACGGGGCGACGCCGCCGCCGGATGATGCGCCGGGGGCACCGCAGGGCTTCACCGTGGTGGCGGTGTCCGGGCCGCCGGGCGATGGCCAGGCGAACTGGAGCCCGGTGGCGGGGGTGGATGGCTATAATCTCTACCGCCGCCCGGTGGGGGACCCGGCCTGGACGCTGGCGGGCTCGGCGGGCCCCGGGGACACGAATTTGATTATCACCGGTCAGCCGCTGGCGGTGCCCCTGGAGTATGCGGTGGCGGCATTCAATGCCGCCGGCGAGGGGCCAAAGAGCGTGCCGGATGAGGTGACGTTCTAACGCCGCCAGGGCGGGCCGGGGGCGTGGCTCTTGTTTAAGTTTTCTGCTGGACACTCTGCGGCCCGCGTTCCAATAAGTCGGCCCGCTGCCCGGATGGGGCGGCGGATCATTTCCAACTCCATACTCTACTATGTCTCACGCTCTCCCCAAACTTCATAACGCAATGTGGCCAGGTCTCGTCGGTAAGGGTGACGGTCCGGATCAGGAGCCGCCCATCAGTCTGGAAAAGATGCTGGATCTTTCTGCGGCGGCGAGTGTGGGCGGGGAGAAGTTCGCGGGGATTGATTACTTTTTGTTCCTGCCGCACACGGACCCGAATGCGGGGGATGATGAGTTGAAGCGGATCGCGGATTTGATCGCGGGTAAGGGATTCTCGGTGGGATCGCTGGTGGCGCCGGTGTGGCCGGGGACGGTGGGGGATTCGGCGATGGGGGATGATGCGCAGCAGGAGAAGTTCCTGAGCGCGGTGAAGATGGCTTGCCGGATCGCGAAGGTATTCAATGCGCACGGGGTGCGGAAGTATGGGGTGATCCGGATTGACTCGGCGGAGTTCGGTCTGGCGAAATGGCGCGATAGCCCGAAGGCGAGCACGGCGCGCATCGTGGAGACATTTAAGAAGGCGGCGCAGATCGCGGCGGACAGCGGCGAGCGACTGGCGGCGGAGGGGGAAATCTGCTGGGCGGGGATGCACTCGTGGCGCGATATGGTGGACGTGCTGGAGGGCGTGGGGATGCCGGAGTCGCTGGGCTTCCAGGCGGACCTGGCGCATACTTATCTCTACACGCTGGGCTATAACGCTCCGGAGCACGCGTTGCTGAAGGAAGGCTACAGCGAGGAGGAGTTCTGGGCGGCGTATGCGACGATGACCGATGCACTGCGCCCCTGGACGATAGATTTCCACGTGGCCCAGAATGACGGGACGGTGCATGGCGCAGGGAGCCATGATAAAACGGGCAAGCATTGCCAGGCGGACGACCCGAACGGGAAGCTCGACATTGTGAAATGCGCCGGTTACTGGCTGAAGGACGCCGCCGCCCGCGGGATCCAGCACATCTGCTGGGACGGCTGCATGTTCCCCAATGCGGTGCTCGAAACACCGGCAACCTGGAACACGATCCTCGGCACCATGATGAAGGTGCGGGACGCCCACGGGTGGAGTTGACGTGAAGTGGCCCCTGTGCGGGGCTTTTTTAAGTTGACGCTGCTTCGGGAAAACACTATGCCCGGTGTCACACTGACGGGCGCGAGCCAACCCCGGCCCGCAGTGTTTCCTCGCATGACCAAAAGGACCACTCTCACGCTTCGCACGGCCCGATCAGGGCATTCGATAACCGGAATCCTTGCCGCAGGGATGACGTCTCTGTTTTTCACGACGCCCGGTCAGTCGGCGGTGACGCTCAACGAGGTGGACTCTTCCACGCTCCAGCACGCGGCTTCGACCGAGGGCTTCCAGTTCGTGGAACTCAAGGGCACGCCCGGTGAGTCGCTCAACGGCTACAGCATCGCGTTCTTCAACGGCTCGAACAATGTGCTCTACCGGGTGGTGTCGCTGGATGGCTACTCGATCGGGGCTGGCGGATACTTCGTTGCAGGGAATCCCGGCGTGCCTGCCGTGGACCTCGTGCTGCCGGTGGTGCTGGCGTCGTCGGTTTCCAATACGCCGCCCTCGGACGATACCATCCAGCCGGGGCCGGATGGCGTGGCGCTTTATCACAATGCGGGGAACGCCTACGTGCCGTCGAGTTTCATCACCCCGGGAGCGCCGCCGGTGCCGAAGGGCGTGCTGGCCGTGAATGCCGCGCCGGGCGAGACGCTCGTGGATGCGCTGCTCTATACCAGTTTCAATGCCGCTGAAGACACGGACCTAAAGACCGCGCTCGGAGTGCCCGCTCAGTATGACGAGAACGCGAACGGCCAGCGCCTCACGCAGTCGCTGAACAAGGCCGGCGCCGCCTGGGTCGCCCGCGAGCCTTCTTCGGGCCGGGCTAATTTCGCGGGCTTCCCCACGGGCGGGAAGCTCTTCCTCGAACTGGATGACGCCGACCTTTCCACTGCGGAGACCGGGGCCGCCATCGCCGCCCGGGTGAAGTTGCTCGACTCGGCAGGCGCTCCCCTCGCCGCGCCAGCCGGTGGACTGACGATCACGTTGAGCACTCGCGATTTCTCAGAAGCAGCACTCGCGCTCGTCGCCGGGACGAACCTCGGGACTATCACGGTGACCATTCCCGGTGCGGGCACGCAGAGCGCGGATTTCATCGTGCAGCCGATGGACGATGGCTGGCTGGACGGCACGCAGACGGCATTCCTCCTGGCTGAGCCTGCTGCGGGCGCGGACATCGCGAGCCATTCCTGCTGGCTGACGGTGACGGATGCCGGCGGCGATGCGGCGTTCGGCGTGGTGGTGAATGAAGCGCACGGACACACTACGGCGGCGGGGCAATTCGTGGAATTCGTCAACGCCGGCGGCAATTCGGTGGATCTCTCCGGCTTCCGCGTGGCGCGCAATGAAACGACGCTGGTCACCCTGCCGGCATGCACGGTCCTCCGTCCGGGTCAGGCGCTGCTCATCACTGGCGATCCCGCAGCGGTGACAGGAATCACTGCGGCCTACGCCAATGCGCTCGTCTTCGGTGCCGGTCCCGGACTTTCCAATGGCAGCGCGGTGAGCCTGCTCAACAGCGCTGGCACGGAACTCGCCGGCGCGGTCTTCAACGCCCTCGAAGGCGGCAGCAACACTCGCAAAGCCGACCCCACCGGCGGCCTCGACGCCCGCTACGGCAATCAATGGCAACAACTCCCCGCCGCCGGACCCGGTTCCTACGATGCGCCGTATTACTTCGGAACCATCGCACCGGGCAGCTTCGGTTATCTTTTCGATGCGGCGCGTCCGCTGAGCACACCCGGCACGCAGGGCGACGGCACGACCGCCTTCCTCACCATCACCGGCGCGCATGGCCTGACTTTCACAGACACTTTCAGCAACACCGCCAACGCCGTGAGCGTGCCGGAACTCTGGGGCAAAGGAGCAGCGAAACTCACCATCACCCGTCCCGCCGGCGCGCCGACGACCGACAGCGTTTGCGTCCGCCTCGTGCGCACCAACAGCAATGGTGCCGCCTCCGCGCCCACACTCACCACCGACCTTGCCGGACTGCTGGCTGATATCGGCGACTCCGCCACCATCCCGGCCGGGTCCAGCAGCGTGGATATTTTCCTCCACACCACTGACACAACCGCGGGCAATGGCGACAATTCCTTTGGCGTCACAGCCTACTCGTCCTGGTATCTGAACAGCGCGCAGAGCATCGTCATCCGCGACAGTAGCGCTGCCCTGCTCTCGCTGAAATGCACCAGCGTCGTCGAAAGCGCGGGGACCGGCACTTCCGTTCTGAATATCGCCGGCGGCGTCGGCTCGTCGGCTTATCTGGTTCGCAGCGAACCCGTCGGCGCTGTCGCCCTCGCCGCACAAGTGCCCGCGGGCTCCGCCACCGGCAGCCTCGCTGGCGGCGGCACGGCGGCACTGCCCGTTGATTCACTGAACGACGCCCCGGTGCTCAACCGCCAGGCGCGCTTCACTTATCTCAGCGGTCCCGCCGGCGACTCGCGCAATGGCAGCATCGTTCTCAATGTCGTGGACGACGGTGGCGTCATCGAACTTGGGCCGTTCATCAACGAGGCCGACACCGTTCAGCCTGCGCCGGATGTGGATGATTTCGTCGAGCTCACCGCGCCCGGCGGTGCCGGCAAGTCGCTGTCCGGCTTCGTGGCCGTCGTCTATGGCCCCGCTGGCACCGTGGTTTCGACTCACAACCTCGCGGCCAGTGCATTCGCCGCCGCCAGTGACTTCTTTGTCCTTTCCAACGCACCAGCCGCCGCCGGTCGGCTGAACACCGGCTCCTTCAATTGGCTGCCCGTCTCCGGCGCAGTGGCCGTCTATCGCGGCGCGCCTGCCGACTACCCAGTGGGCTCCGCCGTGAGCTGCAAGAACCTCATTGATGCCCTCGTCTTCAACGCCGCGAACGCCGCGCTGACCACAGCCCTTACGCCCGGCATGAGCCACAAGACCGAAAGCGGCTGCATCATCGCCCGCAATCCGAATGCCTCCCTGGCGGCTCATCTCCGCAATACCGCTACCTACGACGGCACGATCATGCACCGCACGCCGGGAACTTCGAACACTGGTTCTCTCTCCGGCTACAACGCCTACATCGCAGCCTTCCCCGCCGCCGCCGCGCAGACGGCCAGCAGCGACACCGATGGAGATGGCATCGGCAATCTTGTGGAATACTTCATGGGCACCAATCCCACCGCTACCAACTCCATTCCC
>JANOZA010000571.1:0-1758 GCA_031429155.1 Verrucomicrobiota bacterium
GGCTTGTTCAGCGAGACGTGATTGAACTTGATGCGCCGGATGTTCGGCAGGTTTGCCGCCGCGATGTCCTCCGCGGCGTTACTGCCGTTCACCGTCCATTCCATATTCGACTGGCCGGAGCAAAGCCACACATCGCCCACCAGCACGTCTTTGATGGTGATCGTATTCTTCCCGCTGATGGTGAGTTCCTGGGCGGTGGCGTTCATCTTTGAAGCCGGCAGTTTCACTGACCACTTTCCATCAGCTCCGGCGGTCGCGGTTCCCTGGCTGAGCCCGAGTTTCACCGTCACCTTTTCGCCGGCTTCGGCCAATCCCCAGACGGGGCAGGGGATGTCGCGCTGGAGCACCATGTGGTCAGTGAAGATGTTGGTGACGCTGACATCGGCCAGGGCAGAAGGCAGGGAGGAGAGCAGCGAGAGGAGACAGACGGGAATGAGTTTCATGGGATGGAGATGGTGGTTTGCAGGGCGGTAGCCGACGAAAGATTTCATCTCTCCGGCAACGGATAATTTTCGCACAACTCCGTAGCGGTCTCCGTCAGGCATCCGACCGCCATATCGCCGCTCCGGCTGCGGCGGCTCCAGCGGCGGCCTCACGGTTTTTGAGAAGGAAGGTGAGGAATTCGCGCGGGGACTCACCGGGAGTGGGTGGGCGAGCGATGACGAGCACGCTGTGACCTGGGAATTCAAAATAGGACTCGGTCAGAATGCGTTCGGCGGCGTGGTAGCTGGCGAAGGCTCTGCTGACGGCAGCGCAGAGAGCGGCGGCCTGATCCTTGCTCAGCATGTCGGGCAGGCGCTGCCACAGGATGATGCCGCCGCGGTGGTGGCAGAGACCGGTGACGCCTTCGAGAGCGGCCAGGTTTGCGAGTTCCTCGATCATGCGGCGGGAAAGTCAGTGACGTGTGCAACGCCGGTGCCCTGGCCGCCGATGATGCCAAGGAATCCGCCTTCGATGACGGCGTAGCCGGTGGCGCGTTCGGCCTCGGCTATGGCGAAGAGGAGAGGGGCGGGCCAGTCGAGGCTCCGGGCTATGCCCGCAGCCGTGGAGCGGAGAAAGGCGCAGTCGCTGCGGAAGTAGTCGTGATCGTCGGGATCAACGTCGCCGGCGAATTCCTCTCCATCGGTGCCAAAGCGAATCGAGTAGGCGCTGTCCGGCGCGGCGATCCAGGCGCGGCGGGATTCGCTCAGCCCGGCTGCGGGGGCGGGGAGGAGGACAGGTGCCGTGCGGATCACGGCGCGCGTCTTGGGACTCCGCGAAATGATGCCCGGGTGTGAGGGCAGGGCGCCGGCTTCATCGCCGACGAACTCGAAGGTCCACGGCATCACCTGACTGACTGCAGTGAGGGCGGGGTCGCCAGTGAGTTCGCCGAAGGTCACCTCCTGGACCATGCCGCGCCGAATGGCGACGGTGGCGCTGCGGGTGCCGGCTTCATCGCGCAGCCGCAGTTCGCCAGGAGTGTCGGTGTGGACGATCCGCTCGATGAGGCGCGTCAGCGTCATGCCGCCGCCTGCATCAATGGTCCCGGAGAAATTCATGACACGGGTCGCTTAGCGGGGCTCGCGAAGGAGTTCCTCGACGAGTTCCCGGAGTTCCTGGGGCTGATAGGGCTTGGGAAGCACGGCGCGGAATCCGTAGTCCAGATACCGGCTCATGACGGGGTCGTCACTGTAGCCGCTGCTGACAATGGCGCGGACGTCGGGATCGAGCGCCCGGATCTTCTCCATGGCTGCGGCTCCACCCATGCCGCCGGGGATG
>JANOZA010000572.1:0-11498 GCA_031429155.1 Verrucomicrobiota bacterium
CGCTGCATTGAGCCAACGGGTCATGCAGAGTTCGTTGCTCTGCTTGATGCCTGCACGGTGCTGCTGACAGACTCAGGGGGTCTGCAAAAAGAGGCCCTCTGGGCCGGCAAGCCCTGCATCACGCTGCGCGATGAAACGGAATGGCCGGAGACGGTGGCTTGCGGCTGGAACACGGTGACCGGGGCCAGCCAGGAGAAAATTCTCGCCGCTCTCAGCTCCGAACCGCCGCCCCCGGCCCGTCCGGTTCTGTATGGCGACGGCGCTGCCGCTTCGCGCATGGCGGCCATCATGGCCGGGTTTTTGAAGAGTGGATCATAGGATGAAGCCCCGTCTGTTTATACTTTCGTTCAGTGAACTGGCGCGGGACGGCCGGGTGCTGCGTCAGGTGCGCTCATTGGCGCCGCATTTTGAAGTCACGGTCGCGGCCCTGGGGGATAATCCGGGAGCGCAGTTGGCGGGCGTGCCATATCACTTCGTCAGGCTGGAGCGGAGACGCCGCCTGCCGGAGAAGGTGTTGCGGATGCTGTCGTATCTGCCGGGGGCCGTCCTGCCGGCGTTGGATGCGTGGCCTTGGTCCATGACCTCAGAGTACCGGATGGCCCGGGCGGCACTGTTTGCAGAGAAGTTCGATCTCATGCTCTGCAATGATCTCAACGCGGTCCTTTTGGGAGTGGAGGGGCTGCGCAGGAATGGGATTCCGTTCGTGGCGGATTACCATGAATTTCCGGGCTCCGAGGCCACGGAGCGTCTGAGCTACCGGATCTTCAAAGGCCCGCACGCTGCCCGCTGCCTGCGGCGCTACGGAAAGCTGGCGGCGGCGACACTGACGGTGAATCTACCGTTTGCTGACGAATTTCAGAAGCGGCACGGCATCGCGGCCACGGTCGTATTCAACGCGCCGGAACTGCATCCGCTGCCGGACGTGACAAGGCCGCCGGGGGATACCCTGCGAATCGTTCATCATGGCATCGGTTCGCCCAACAGGAACATAGATGTGATGATCGAGGCCGCGGGCATGGCGGAGCGGAACCTCGTACTCCATTTGATGCTGGTGGCCGACGATGCCTGGATGGCTGAAATGCGGGCTTTGGCGGATCGGGTGGCACCAGGCCGCGTGGTGTTCGAGAAGCCCGTGAACCCTGATCAGATCGTGGAAGCGATTTGCTGGTTCGATGTCGGCGTGATCATCCTGCAGCCGCACAGTTTCAACAATGAGTGCGCCCTCCCGAACAAGCTCTTTGAATACATCCACGCGGGACTGGCCGTCATTTACTCCCAGGTAGCGGGGCTGGTAAGTTTTGCACAGGAGCACGGGAACGGCTGGGTGACACCGGCGGTGACCGGACGGGACCTCGCTGATGTGTTTGAGCGCATCACTCCGGAGGATTTGGCGGAGAAAAAGCGGGCCTCCCTGGCCGCCAGAAACCAATACCACGCCGCAAAGGAAACTGAAACCATGGCCCGGTTGCTGTTGCAGGCATGTTGCCCCGCGCCGGATCGGCAGTCTGCTTCATAGCTCATGTGTGGAATTCTAGGAATCATTTCCCCTTCCGGTACTTCACCGGCGGAAGCAGTGCGGGCTTTGAAAATCATCCGTCACCGCGGACCTGATGACGAAGGGATGCTGCTGGGCCGGTGGAGCGATGGTGCGGCGGTGGCGGTGCGCTGTGCAGAGTCCGATCCCGCGCTGGGGGCCACGCTGCCGCCCTGGCAGGAGCATCAGGAGGGGGCCTGGCAACTCATCCTCGGACACCGGCGGCTGTCCATTCTTGATCTCAGCACGGCGGGACATCAGCCAATGTCATGGGAAGACGGGCGCTACTGGATCACCTACAACGGAGAGGTCTATAATTACGTGGAGCTGCGCCGCGAACTGACGGCGGCAGGGGACCGCTTCGTTTCGGACACGGACACCGAGGTGATCCTCGCGGCCTATGCGCGCTGGGGTCCGGATTGTGTGAAACGGTTCACTGGCATGTGGGCGTTTGCCATTTGGGACCGCCGGGAAGGCACCGTGTTTTTGTCGCGCGATCCTTTCGGCATCAAGCCGCTCTACTATGCGGAGTCGCAGGGACGGGTGGCGTTTTGCTCGGAGGTGAAGGGCCTCCAGGCGCTGCCTTGGATTTCGCGCCGGCAGGATGCGCAGGCGGTGTACGATTTCCTGGCGTGGAGCAAAGTGGAAAGCCCGGAAGGCCGCACGCTGCTGGCGGATGTGCGGGAAATGCCACCGGCTACGCGCGCGCTGATCCGGCTCAATGGCGGCGCACTCGAAGTGCGACCAGAGCGCTACTGGGATGCGACACTGGGGCCACCGGTGCGGGAGTCGCCCGCAGAATCAGCAGAGAAATTTCGCGCGCTGTTCCTTGAGAGCATCCGGCTGCACTTGCGCAGTGATGTGCCGGTGGGAGCGGCGCTTTCCGGCGGGCTGGATTCCACTTCCATCGTGTGCGCTATGCGCCAGGCCGGCGGCCCGGGGCTGGGGATTCACACCTTCAGCTATATCGCGGACGATGAGCGGCTCAGTGAAGAGAAATGGATGGACCTCGCCGGAGCGGCGAGCGGCGCGATCATGCACAAGACGAAGCCGGGCGCAGAGGAAATGCCCCGGGAGATGGATGTGCTCATCGGGTGCCAGGACATGCCGTTCGGCTCCACATCTATCTACGCCCAACACCGCGTGTTCCGGCTCGTTCAGGAAAAGGGGATCAAGGTCACGATGGACGGGCAGGGGCCTGACGAGATGTTTGCCGGCTATTTTTACTGCCGGCGGGACCGGGCGGTCTCGCTCTTCAATCGTGGTAGCCTTGCTGCGGGCTGGCGCATGGCGCGGCTGGCCGGAATGAACCCGCTCAAGGTGCTGGGTCAGGCCCTGATGCCGCAACGGCTGCGTCCGGTGCTGCGAAGGTGTTTCGGACGCCCGCCCGTGCCGGCATGGATGGAGGATGCGTGGGTCCGGCGCCACGGAATCGAGACTGGCTACAAGGAGCCGGTCTTGCCGCGCCGGGAGCGGCTCCGGCATACGCTGCGGGACTCCCTGCTGGTTTCCAGTATTCCATCGTTGCTCCGTTTCGAGGACCGGAATTCCATGCACTACAGTGTGGAAAGCCGGGTGCCTTTTCTGACCACCGCGCTGGCGGAGGCGGCGCTGAGTATGCCGGAGGAGCACTTCCTCGCGCCGGACGGCACCACCAAGCATGTGCTGCGCCACGCTTTTCGCGGACTGGTCCCAGAGCCAATCCTGGAGCGCCGGGACAAGATCGGTTTCAGCACGCCCGAAGCCGGATGGCTGACAAAAGAGTCCGCATGGGTACGCTCCATTCTGGATGCGAAGCGGGTGTCGCCCCTGGGAGTGTTTTGCACGGCGGCTCTGCCGGAATTGGCGGGCGCTGTGCTCACCGGAAAAGTCCCCTACGATCACTGGCTGTGGCGTGCCTTGAATTACGTACGCTGGGCGGAGATAAATGGAGTGGAGCCTTGTGCCTGAATGTTTCCTGGGATGCCCCGCTCCACCATCTGCCTGCTTTCCTTTTCACCCGTCGCGAAGGACGCGCGAGTGCTGCGGCATTTGAAGTTTCTCGGTGCGCACCATGACCTTATCGCCATCGGATATGGCGATGATCCGTCGCCTCAGTTGCCGGGCGTTTCGCTGCGCTGGCACGGTCTCACGCCGGCGTGGGGAGGCAAGTGCCGGAAGATCCTGCGCACGCTGGCCCGCTGGCCTGGGCAGATCGTCCCGGCGCTGGATTGGGTGCCGGATCGGATGATGGCGGACTGGTGCGCGGCGCGGGACATCGTGGGCGCAGAGGAATACGACCTCTTCTTAGGCAATGACGTCGCGCCGCTGCTCATCGGTGTGTGGCAGCAGGAGCGGAAAGGAAAGCCTTTCGTCATGGACTATCACGAATACGCGCCGCTGGAGGCGGAGGATAAAGTCTGGCACCGTTGGTTTCACGGACCGCAGATGCACCGGCTTCTTAAACGATACGGCAAACGCGCGGCCGGGAGTGCGACGGTCAATGCGCCGTTTGCGGCACGGTTTGAGAAGGAGTTCGGGTTTTCCGCCATCACGGTCATGAACGCGCCGGAACTGGCACCGCTGCTGCAGGCGGGGCCAAGACTGGATGGCCGGGTGCATCTTGCCTTCCACGGGAATGCCGGCGGGGATCGCAATCTGGACACACTGCTCAAAGCCGTGCCGCTCCTGGACGAGCGATTCCTCCTGCATCTCATGCTGACTTCCGGCGCGGAACCCGGCTCGGAATTCCGCCGGCTCGCAGACGCCGCGGCGGGCCGCGTGGTTTTTGAAGCGCCGGTCACTCCTGCGGATACGGTGAGTTGCCTGGTGTCATGGGACATCGGGTTCAACATTCTCCAGCCGCTCAACTACAACCACCGTCACGCGCTGCCGAACAAGTTCTTCGACTACATCCACGCCGGTCTCGCGACGGTGTGCTCGAACACGGTGACTGCGACGGAGTTCGTGGAGCAGCACGGCATCGGCTGGGTGCTGCCGGAGGTGACGCCGCAATCGCTCGCCTCCTTGCTCAATGGGTTGACGCCGGAGGACATCGCCGTCCGCAAGGCCGCTGCGCTGCGTCTGCGGGAGTCGGTTAATGCGCAGGGCGAAGAGGCGAAGCTGGTGGCGATGGTAAGCAAGGTGCTGGCTGCGGCCTGAAAACCGCGCTGGCATTGGGCGTGCCGGCGACTATTCTCCCGACCATGAACGCCGCCCCCGCCAGCTCCCCGGAGGAGGAATACGTCACTCATGTGGATGTGTCCCACCTCGTAACCGAAGACGATACGCCCGTGGACAATCCCTTCAGCGAAAAGCAAATGAGGCTGCTCACGGAGCCGCTCTATTCCTCCTGGAATCCCGGCATGCCTTTCGTGGCCATGGCGAACGTGGGGCTTTACTTCTCGCTCAAGACTCCGCCCTTCGTGCCGGATACCATGGTCGCCGTGGAGGTGAACATTCCGGATGATCTGATGCCCAAGGAGCATCGTGCCTACTTCCCGTGGGTTTATGGCAAGGTGCCGGACATCGTGATCGAGATTGTTTCCAATAAGGTGGGTGATGAACTGACACGTAAGATGGACGGCTACGCGCGCCACGGCGTGCCTTACTATGTCGTCTATGACCCGGAGGGCCACATTCAGTTTCCCGCGCTCCAGTATTTCAATTTGGACCTCTCCGGTAAATCGCCGGTTTATCGTAAAATTGACAGGCCTTACTTCCCGATGGCCGAGTTGGGCCTCGTGGAATGGGAGGGGGAGTATGAAGGCCGGCATGCTCCGTGGATTCGATGGACGGACGGACGCGGTGAACTTATCGCCACTGGTGCGGAGCGTGCGCTTTCGGAAAAAAACCGTGCCGACAAGCTCGCAGATAAATTGCGGGAGTTGGGAATAGACCCGGCGACCATAAGTTAGGCGCTGGAGGTGAGGGACTGCGTTAAGGGCAACGGCTGAAAGCATTTATGTGCGGAATTTTCGGATGGATCACTCCCGGCAAACCCGTGGACCGGGCGCGCGGGGTGCAGGCGACGAATCTCATGCGGCATCGCGGGCCGGATGATGAGGGCTACCTGTTTGGCAGTCTCGCGCGCCATGCGGCGTCTTTGGCGGCCGGTGACGGAACGAAGGGGCTCCATTTGCCTCACTGGCGGGACGAGTCGCTGGAGCCGGGGGCTGATGCGATGCTGGGATTCCGCCGGCTTTCGATTCACGACCTCAGCGAGGCGGGACATCAGCCGATGGGCACGCCGGACGGCAAGCTGTGGATCGTCTTTAACGGCGAGGTCTATAATTTTCCGGAACTGCGCGCGGAACTGGAGCAGCGGGGCATTCCGTTTCGCAGCCGGACGGACACCGAGGTCGTCTTGCGCGCCTATGAGCAGTGGGGACCGGATTGCCTGCATCGCTTCAATGGCATGTGGGGACTCGCGATACTTGATCTGCGGCAGCCGGACCGGCCGCATCTCTTTATTGCGCGCGACCGCTGCGGCGTGAAGCCGCTCTATTACTTTACCGGCGCGGACGGGAGCGTGGCCTTTGCCAGTGAGCAGAAAAGCCTGTTCCCGTTGCGGGATGAAAAGTGGAAGCTGCACGAAGTCGCGGCGGCGAATTTCCTCGCATGGGGACGATACCCGAGTGCGTGGGCGGGCGATACGTTCTTCAATGACATTCGCATGTTGCCGCCGGGATGTTGTGCGGAATGGACGGGACGGGATTTGAAGATCAGCCGATGGTGGGATCTCAAGCCGGAGGGCGACGGGACACAGTGTGGTGAGAAGGAGGCCGTGGAAAGGCTGCGATTCCTTTTTGAAGACGCGGTGAAGCTGAGGCTCCGCGCGGATGTTCCTGTCGGTAGTTGTTTGAGCGGCGGGTTGGATTCGTCATCAATCGTTGGCCAGGTGAGTCGCCTGCTGGCGGAAGGGAAGGGGAGCACGAACACCGGCGGAACGCAGCACACGTTCAGCGCAGTCTATCATGTGGACGGACCGTACAATGAGAAGCGCTTCATTGATCGCGTGCTGGAAGGTATCCCCGCGACGGGCCACTACACTTATCCAGACGGCGAAACGCTGGCGGCGGATTTCGATCGCCTCGTCTGGCATCAGGAGGAACCCTTCACGACCACGTCCATTTTCGCACAGTGGTGCGTCATGAAGAAAGTTCGGGCAGAGAACGTCACCGTGCTGCTCGATGGGCAGGCGGCGGATGAACTCTTTGCGGGTTACCGGCCTTACCGCTGGTGGTTCCGGGAAATGGTGCGGCACGGGCGGGTCGCCGCCGCCGTGCGTGAGGCGCGGGCGGTGGCGCGCGAGACGGGAGATCGCCCGTGGAAGCAACTTCTGCGCGGGGGGGCGATGGCGCTCCTGCCGGACGCGCTGGTGCGCGGCATTGCGCGAGTCGGCTACGGGCGGGCTTTGCGTCACGCCGGGGCGATTCTGAGGCCGGAGAAAGCGTCCGCCGTTCTGGAGCGGGTGAATGATCCGTCCACTCAGGAGTCGTATCCGTGGCGGCGCGTGCCGGATGGGGTGGATGCACATCTCCGCGGTATGGTGCTCGACTTCTGCCTGCCGCGCCTGCTGCACTTTGAGGACCGGAACTCCATGGCGTTTTCCGTGGAGTCGCGCGTGCCATTTACAGACTATCGCATCGTGGAGTTCGCCTTTTCGCCGGCCATGCGGAATCTGAAACTGAAGGACGGCTGGGCCAAGTGGGGCCTGCGCAAGGCGGTGCACGGGCTGGTGCCGGACGACATCATCTGGCGGCGGGACAAGATGGGTTTTGGCACGCCTGAGGCCACATTGGTGCGTCATATGCTGGGTGTTCGCGGCGCGGGTGCCGTCGCCGGGGCCGCCGCCGGGGAGTACCTTAATCCCGCGCTCGTGCAGGAGACACTGCGGGCAGCGGCGAAGGAGGGTGCCGGGAGCGACGTGGTACTGCGTGCTTTTCGCTGCATGGTTTTTCACTCATGGACGGAGCAGTTCCGGCCCGCCCAATGAACGGCTCTCTCAACCAGACTGCAAATGCCGGAGCCGTCGCACGCCTGCGCATCGCTATCCTGCCGGCGAAGTTTGACGCCCGTCTCAGCTATCAGGAGAACAATTTCGCGCACGCGCTCCACGACATGGGATGCGAGGTGTGTGTGTTTACCTCTCAATACGCCGGGGCCGAGTCACCTGCGAGTGTCGCCGCCGCCGATGCCGGGCTCCCGTTTCGTGTGATTCGCAGCGCAAGGGTTTGGAGAATTCGCCAGACGGCGATCCCCTGGGACTGGGCGATGCGTGGCAGGATCAGGGCATTCGATCCGCAGGTGGCTTTCGTGCTCGCTCCGAATCACGGCACCGGCATCTGCTGGATGAAGCATTTACCAGGCTCGTGCCGGATCGTGGTAGGGTTTAGCGACCTTCCCTGGCACCGCGGAGGATTCTCCACGTGGCTGAAGCGGCGCTGGGGCCGGCGCGCCATCCGGCTGGCGGATAAAGTAGTCACGGCGACGGCGGATACACAGCGGTTGGTGTCGGGATGGGCCCGGCCGGAGGACACGGCGAAAATTGAACAAATTGGTCTGACGTTCCTGCCCTCTGCGCTCGAGGGCGGGGCGACTCCACCGGAAGTGGCGGCGCTCGCCGGGCGCGTGCGGCGGATTGTCGCCTGTATAACCCGCGTCAGCCCTGGCAAGCAACTAGAGCTGGTTTTCAACGGAGTGGAGCGTTGGCTCATGACCCACCATGACGCCGGTTTCGTGATGGCCGGCTTCGATGAAGGCCCGGAGTCGCAGCGCCTGCGGGCGCTGATCGCGGCTTCGCCGGTAGCTGACCGCTGCCTGGTGTTGTCTCTGTTAAGTCCTGCGGAGGTCGGGGGCATATTCCGCGTCGCGGCCTGCTCTGTCTGGAGCCTGGTGAGCATAGGCATTTATCATTCGCTGCATTGCGGCTGTCCGGTGCTGGTACGCGAAGGGCAGGACGCGACCCACTTGCTGTCGAATCCTGCGGCAGGGGAGTGGTTCAAGGACGAATCCCAACTGGCCGTGGCCCTGGAGCACCTGCTTTCGCAGTCAGCGGATCGCCCGGCGACCAGCGCCGTAGTGGCCCGGTACCACGCAGAAAAGGTGCTGACGCGGCTTTTACAGGAAGTCATGGTCACCGGAAGCACCCTATGAGCCGCGAGTCTTCCAGTTCAGTGCCCGCAGGGGGGGCGCGGCGCGGGGTGAAGCGATTACTGCAGCGCGGGCTCCGCCGGGCGCATTTGCTGCTCGCGCGGAATCAACTGCCTGAGCGCATGGCGCTCTATTTGCATTCCCTGGATGCGGCGGAGCAGCCAGCACTGCGGGAAATGCTGCGCTGGTGCGTGGATCAGGGGCGGACGTTTGTGGACACGGACCGGTATCTCGCGCCGGACTGTCCGGCGGGCGCGGTGAATGTGAGCTTTGACGACAACCACCGCGGCTGGCACGCGGCGCTGGAGTTGTTCGCGGAGTTCAAGGTGCCGGTGACTTTCTACACGAACACCTGCGTGCTGCGCGGCTCGTGCAGTGATGAGGAAATACACCGCTACTACGATCGCGTGGCCCATCATGGCCGGCGGGAGCCGTTGACCGCGGAGGAGATCGCGGAGATTCACAAGGCCGGGCACCTCATCGGCGCGCACACGCACAGTCACCTCGCGATGAAGAAGGTACCGCGGGAGCAGGCGCAGGCGGACTTGGAACGGAACCGGACGATGCTGGAGGAGATCACCGGCGCGAAGGTGACGCACTTTTCGTATCCGTTCGGCGTGCGGCGGCATTTTAGTCCGGAACTGGCAGGCATGGTGCGCAGCCTGGGATTCCAGAGCATTGCCGCCGCCACTCCGGGCATGCTCTACGCACCGCGCGATCCCGTCTTCCTCCAGCGCACCTACTGGATGCTGGACCGCCCGCTGGCCTGGAATGCGGCCAACCTGCACGTGAACGGACAGCTTTGGGTAAAGCTGACTGCACTCAGTCCCATCGGTTGATATTCGCCGCGAGGCCAGCATCGTCGGTCCGCTTCTTACTCCCATGACTAATCACGAACGCTTCACTCATTGCTTTGCCACCAGTCTGAATATCGCGCCGGACGCGGTGCTGGACTCGCTCACGTATCAGAGTATCCCCGCCTGGGATTCGGTGGCTCACATGGCGCTGGTGGCTTCGCTGGAGGGGGACTTCAATATCATGCTCGATACCGATGACATCATCGGAATGAGCAGCGTGGCGATCGCCAAAGACATTCTGAAGAAGTATGGCGTCGAACTTTGAACTGTTGACCGGAAAGGTGGCGCTCATCACCGGCGCCAGCCGCGGCATCGGGCGGGCCATGGCGGAGCTGTTCGCGGCGAATGGTGCGGCGGTCGTCCTCAGCGGGCGCAGTGAGGAACTGGATGCCGTGTCCGCAGGCATCACTGCGGCAGGCGGACGCGCGGTGGCGGTGAAGGGCGACATCCGGGAGGAGGCGCACCAGAAGGCGCTCCTCATGGCGGCGCGCGGGAGTTTCGGCGGGCTGGACGTGCTGGTGAACAACGCGGGGGTGCTCTACCAGGGCGTGCTGGGAATGGTGGAGATGGCAAAGGTGCGCGACATGTTTGAAGTGAATGTCCACGCGCTCATCAACCTCACGCAGTTCGCCGTGCGGCTCATGGCGGCAAAGAAGTCCGGCTCCATCATCAATCTCACATCCATCGCCGGCACGGAGACCATCGAGGGAATGCCGGGCTATTCCGCGGCCAAGGCGGCGGTGATTGGCTTCACCAAATCGGCGGCGAAGGAACTCGCGCCAAAAGGCATTCGTGTGAACGGCATCGCGCCGGGTTTCATTGATACCGACATGACGCGAGCCATGTCGGCGGACCTGCACCGCAAGCGGGTGGAAGGCATTCGCATGGGGCGCATCGGCACGGCGGAGGACATTGCGAAAGCGGCGCTGTTCTTTGCGTCGGACCTCTCCAGTTACATCACCGGGCAAATTCTCGGCGTGGATGGGAGCATGATTGTTTGATGTAAGGCAACGTAGCGCGGCGATAGCTTCCGGCCTCGCCGCTCGAGCATGACACGGGAACAAACACGGGCAGGCTGGAAGCCATGCCCGTGCTACGGGGACATGATTTTCTCACTGGATCAGAAGCCTGCAGACGCGCCGGCGCTCATCGAAGCGGACGCGGCACGCACGCTGACTTACGGACAGCTCACTGCGAATGTGGCAGACGCTGCGGCGCGGCTGCGGCGCGGCGGACGGCGGCTCGTGTTTCTGCTGGCGGAGAACACAGCCGCATCGCTCACGGCGTATCTGGCGTGCCTGGAGGCGGGGCTGCCGGTGTGTTTGGTGGAAGGAGGACCGGAGGGCGTGCCGGCGCGGATGCGGGAGGCTTATCAGCCGGAGTTGATCCTCGAAGGCGTGGTGCCGGAGCCGTTGAACGAAGACGCGCCTAATGCCGGCGCACTGCATCCCGATCTCGCGCTGCTGCTGCCGACGAGCGGCTCCACGGGCAGTCCCAAACTGGTGCGGCTGACGCGGCGCAATGTGGAGGCCAACTAATTGATCAGATGAAGTGGGCGAATGCGCTATGTAGATTCCAGGAGCTATCGATCACAGCTATCCGTACTTTTAATTAAAGGAAGCAAACTGGGTAACTAACATATTGCTTTTGCTTATTCAGAATAGACATTAAAAATTATTATCTTTGATCATAAAGCTAATAAGAGCAACCCCAGCTCCTCTGATCATACCCAGTGTAGTGCTGAACTTCTATTACTCCAGCAAAAGATAATCTAATTTTTGAACTTGAAATGTGAGTGATGGCACCAACCGTTCTATGAAGAGTTTACATACATAAAAACTAACCTTCTTCCTGCCTACGCTAAAGCTTCGGCAGGCTTTGGCGGTGTCTTCGCCTATTGTTTAGTGATACTTATCTGCTTGTTCATGTTGGATGTCAGGACTTCCAACAACTTAGGAAGGATTCCGCTTGTC